>DASZPC010000614.1:0-6326 GCA_035550455.1 Chitinophagales bacterium
CGTGAAGAAATCCCTGATTATCGCTTCGGCCCTTATCGTAGTATTATGCGCCTGCAACCGCAAAAACTTTGTAAAGAAAATTACCGGCACCTGGACACTCGACAAATACACCCTTGCCGATAAAGACTTATCTGCCAGCTACGATACTTCTCATGCCAATTACAAGCTTACCATCAACGGCGACCAATCATATACCGAAAGCTGGATTGCATACACCTATATTGCTGATTCAACCATTACGGTTGATACTATCGGCTACGACTCGGTTTCTATGACCTATACCATCCTTCGCGATACCAACCGTTTTGTTACCACCCTTACCGCACCACATGCGGGCGGTGGCCGCTGGGACCTGCTGAACAGTGAAGAAGACCTTCAGCTCCGCAGCGATTCAGATGTAAACAACCCCGCCGAGTACAGAATACTTGAGCTTAAGGCCAAAAACCTGAACCTGCTAAAAGGCAACGAAGAATTCGACTTTACCAAATAAGCATTAATCGCTTACCGGTTCAACCGTAAATCCTTTTTTTCTCAGCAACTCAATTACCCCGTCTTTACCGGGCAGGTGTAGTGCGCCAATCGCAATAAAAGTTTGCTGCTTTTTAATAAAGCCCATTATGCGGGTAGCCATCCGGACATTGCGGTCGGTTACAAGCGCCTTATAAAACTTCTCGGGTTTATTTATATCATCATCACTGGCATTAAGGCTGTCAAGGTCCTGTGTTAAATAGTATTTAAGCACATCCTTACCGGCTTCATTATTAACCCTGAACGAGTCTATTTCCTGCACCAGCAAATCCGCCTGCTCCTGGTAGGTTAAGCTGTTAAGTGCATCCAGTTGCTCCTCCACGGTTTCAATGCCAATAATTTTTTTGCCTGCATCTTTCGCCTTGTTATAAAAATAAACATCCAACACATCGCTGCTGCCTTCAACTACGGTGTCGGTAAGGCCAAGCGTTTTCATTTCAAATACCGACATAATAAACACCGGTGCCACATTATCAAACATTGCCAGGCTAAAACCCGTGTTAGCGCTCACCATCGAATCAAGAAAACTATATTCACTGGCAGGCATCATCTTGGCTAAACTGTACTTGCCTCCCATCATCAGCTTGGTAAGCAGGCCTATATTATCAAGCCCTTTTCCGGGGTCAATTTCCATAGCATATGTAGGCGCCTGGTCAAAATATTTCTTCGCAATCTTATTGCCCAAATTCACAATGCGCGCATCGGTGGTATGCATCGTGCCAAAAAGGTAAGATGGCTCCTGTAGCCCGTTGCCTGTAATTTTCCATAACAGGCTTTTATATTGTTGCTGTCCGCTGGCAATGCCCGCCACCAGCAGCATGATTAATAACTGGGTTGCTTTTTTCATAATTCATAGATACGTTATACAGGGTTGTTCCACAAATCAAAACCAATAAAACTTGCCGTTAATAATAATCCCTAAAAATTCACTTTTAATTAACGAATTTCGGTTTCGTAAAACTAACGGCTTTGATAGTAATTGAAGATAAAACCATCAGCGACGACATAATTGAACAGCAATTTGTGTGCGACCTCAACGCTTGCAAAGGCGCTTGTTGTGTAGAGGGCGATTTCGGCGCCCCCCTTGATAAAAGCGAACTGGAAATCCTCGATGCCATTTACGAGAAAGTAAAACCGTTTCTTACCCCCGATGGCATTGCCACTATTGAAAAAGAAGGCAAATATGTTTTTGTGGAAGAAAACAAGGAGTGGTGTACCCCGCTAATGAATAAAACACGCGGCTGTGCATGGCTTACGCACGATGACAACGGAACCGTTATCTGCGCCATTGAAAAAGCCTACCGGCAGGGTATTGTTGATTTTAAAAAACCGATTTCATGCCACTTGTACCCCATACGCATTACCAAATACAAACAATACGATGCCGTAAATTACGAGCGCTGGAATATTTGTAAAGCAGCTTGCAAAAATGGTAAGGCTTTAAAAGTGCCGGTTTACAAATTCCTGAAAGAAGCTATCATCCGCAAATACGGCGAAGATTTTTACGAAGCCCTTGATCAATACGCCCAGCAAAAGCAATAATTACCGTCAAATTTCCCGGCTGTCTTTTTCTCTGTGCAAAAGCCTCCTGCTTGTTATAATGATTTGCAGCTAAAAGCGTTTATCTCTTGGCTTAAAACTAATTTAGCCTCGGGTTATACCCACCTACGGCACAGCATGGCAAAACTGAAATATAAACCCAATAGTTTTTGGTCGGTGTTTATTTGGGTGCAGGCTCTTCTGTGGTCAGGCGTGCTGGTGGTAATCCTGTTTTTTATTGGTGTTAACTACGGCCTGCTCGGCGAAATGCCCGATCTCGGCGCCATTCAAAACCCCAACAACTCCGTTTCCACCACCATTTATTCTTCCGATTACGAAGTGCTGGGCAGCTACTACACCCAAAACCGTATCGAAATACCATACGATGAACTTTCGCCTTACCTGGTTAAAGGCCTGGTAGCTACAGAGGATAAACGCTTTTATGAACACTCGGGCATTGACCTCAAGGGGCTTTTCCGGGCAATTGTTTACACCGCCATTCTTCAGCGCGATGAAGGTGGTGGCAGTACCCTTACCCAGCAATTGGCCAAAAACCTGTTCCACCAGGACTTTGAAAGGGCGGGGCGCGCCAAACGCATTAAACAAAAAATAAAAGAATGGGTGCTGGCCGCTAAAATTGAACGCACCTTTACCAAAGAAGAAATTATAGACCTTTACTACAATACCATCGAGTTCGGCTCACTTTCCTACGGCATCAAAACAGCCGCTTTCACTTATTTCTATAAAACCCCAAAAGAGCTTAAACCAGAAGAAGCCGCCATGTTGGTAGCCCTGGTTAATGCGCCATCGCGCCTTAACCCCCGCACCCACACCGAACGCGCCATCACCCGCCGCAACCTGGTGCTTGACCGTATGTGCGAAGCAAGCATACTTAACCAGCATCAATGCGATTCGCTTAAAAAACTGCCTATAAGGCTTAATTATCACAATCCCGATTTCCGCGCGGGTATAGCCACCTACTTCCGCGAATACCAGCGCCAGGAACTTCAAAACTGGTGCGATAAAAACCCTAAACCCGATGGCAGCAAATGGAATATTTATGAAGATGGCCTGAAGGTATTTACAACCATTGACAGCCGTATGCAAAAATACGCGGAAGATGCGATGGGCGAACAGCTAACAAAACTACAAGATGCCTTTTTTAAAGAATGGCACGGCCGCGACCCCTGGAAATATGGCATGCGCGCCAAACCCGATTTGCTGGACCACATGATAAAAGAAACCGACCGCTACCAAGATATGAAACAACAGGGCGCCAGCGATGCGGAAATTAATAAAGCCTTCAACACCAAAATACCTATGACGGTGTTTTCATGGCACGGCAACAAAGCATCCAGTATTGATACGGTAATGAGCCCGCTTGATTCACTGCGCTATTATCTCCAAATTATACAAGTGGGCTTGCTGGCTGTTGATGCCAAAACCGGCGAAATTAAAGCCTGGATAGGCGGCCCCAACCTGCGTTATTTTCAGTTAGACCATGTAAAAAAAACCACCAAGCGCCAGGTAGGTTCTACCATGAAACCCTTCTTGTATGGCCTCGCTTTCGAGCGTAATTATCAGCCCTGTACGTTAATACCATACCTGCCGCCCGACTGTGGTGGCAATGATGCCAGCTGGAACCCCGAAGGCACCAAAAAATGGCAGGATGGCCAAATGGTGCCAATGAAAGATGGCCTGGCTTTTTCCGATAACCGCATTACCGCACGCATTATGTGCGAAATAGGCGACCCCAGCCTACTAGTTGATTTCGCCCACCGTTGCGAAATAGAGAGCCAGCTAGACCCCGTGCCTTCGCTTTGCCTTGGCACCTGCGATATCTCTCTCTATGAACTTGTGGGCGCTTACACCTGTTTTGCCAACCAGGGAACATACAGCAAGCCCTTCTTCATAAAAAAAATTACTGATAAAAATGGCAGCGTATTGGCACAGTTTGGCGAAACCCACAAAGAAGCTATTGCCGATAAAACCGCCTATGTGGTTACCGAAATGCTAAAAGGTGTAATTAACAAAGGCACAGCCGCCCGTTTGCGCCCCACCTATGGCTTAGATATGCCCCTTGCCGGTAAAACCGGTACCACACAGGGCAATGCCGATGCCTGGTTTATGTGCTATAACCCCGATATAGTGGTGGGCGCCTGGGTGGGTTTTGAGCAGCCCAGCGTGCATTTTATTTCCAACACCTCGGGTGCTGGTGCAGCGGCAGCATTGCCTATTGTGGGTGGCTTTTTAAAACGTGTGTTCGCTGACCGCTCTTTGCAACTACCCCGCAATGAATTTGCTTTACCCGCCGACACCACGGTGCCTGTAAACTTTGATTGTGATGCGCTACCAGTGGCGGTTCCAGACACTATAGCCAGGAAAAAAGACAATCCGGTAACCCAGTGGTTTAAAGAACAAAAAGAAAAACGCGATGAGAAAAAGTCGCAACGCGACTCCGTAGCCGCCATTAAAAACGAAAACACAAAGGAAAAAAAGCACCTTCTGTTTAAGCACCTCAAAAAGAAACACAAAGGCGACGCCTGAGTAAACAAAAACCAATGGCAAAGCTATACCTTATACCTTCTTTTCTGGGCCAGGATGATAAGACGATTATACCCGAACAGGTACAAACGGTTGTTAGTTTACTTGACGAGTTTATAGTGGAGAACGCACGCACAGCCCGCCGTTATTTGCGTGCTATTGGCTATACAAAAAACTTTGACACCGAAGTTATCATTCGCGAACTGGACAAACACGCTGCAAAACAAGACTGCGATAAAATATTAGAAAATGTTCTACGTGGAAAAAACTGCGGGCTCATCAGCGAGGCCGGAAACCCTTGCATTGCCGACCCGGGAAACGAAGTGGTTGCCTTTGCCCACGCACACAACATTGAAGTGGTACCCCTTGTAGGGCCATCATCTATCCTGCTGGCACTAATCGCCTCGGGTTTTAATGGCCAAAATTTTTGCTTTCATGGTTACCTGCCCATTAAAGAGCCAGAGCGCAGCAAAAAAATAAAGCAGCTCGAAAATGCCGCACGCACAGGCGCCACTCAAATCTTTATGGAAACACCCTTCCGCAATCAAAAGTTGTTTGATGAACTGATGAAAACATGTGCCAGTGAAACGCGGCTGTGTATTGCCTGCGACCTTACCCTGCCCTCTCAGTTTATAAAAACAAAAAACATCGGGGCGTGGAAGTCGGCCAATGCCGAACTAAACAAACGTTTTTGTATTTTCCTTTTAGGTTAATTAAAGATTTGCTTAAAACTAACCTGTTCCATATCCTGAGCCGATGGTGGGACTCGAACCCACGACCAACGCATTACGAATGCGCTACTCTACCAACTGAGCTACATCGGCATAACTGTTTTCTAAAAAACAGCAAATTTTATAACTTCATTCGATAACTCAAACCCCTATGCGCGAATCTTTTTTGAATGAACAGCGCCTGCCGCTGGTAATTGAACCAGCCAATGGAAAAAACACCAAAAGCGATTTGCTGGATTGGATGCAACAAAACCGCGGGGCGATGATGCATAAGTTTTATGAAACCGGCGCCCTGCTTTTCAGGGGCTTTGAAATAGATAAACCACAGGACTTTGAAGGCGTAGTACTGCAAACTGCGCCACAGGTAGAGGAGGGTTATTACGGCACATCGCCGCGCAATGTGGTGCCCGGCACCAAATATGTTTACACCGCCAGCGAGCTGCCCGGCTACTATCCCATAATGCAACACTGCGAAATGAGCTATGTAAAGCATCCTCCGGTAATCCTCTTTTTTTATTGCCATGTGGAACCAGAATATGGCGGCGAAACCCCGTTGTGCAATTTCAGGAAAGTTTATCGCGATATTGACCCTTCCGTACGCGAAGACTTTGAAAAAAAAGGCATCATTACCGTGCGCAATTATTCAGGCCTTGGCAAAAGCAGCCCGCTTAATTTGTTTGAATTAAAAAAGTGGAATGAAATTTTCCTCACTACCGATAAAGCCGAAGTAGAACGCCAGTGCCGCGAACAGGAAATTGAATACGAGTGGCTTAATAACGGCGGCCTTCGCCTGGTACACCGCACACCGGTGGCAATAGACCACCCAAAAACAAAAGAAAAAACATGGTTTAACCATTTACAGGTTTTCCATCCGGCAGCTGCTGCTTTTGAATACGATTACATCCATGCGCATCAGCACCGGGCCAAAACATTTTTTTGGTCTTTATTTTTAAAAACCCTGGTAAAAATTAAATCGGCTACCAC
>DASZPC010000615.1:0-5837 GCA_035550455.1 Chitinophagales bacterium
TAATTGTATCGCAATAACGCACATAGGCCAATACCCCAAACGAGGTTAAATAAAGAAGCACATAGCCCCAATGGGTAAAAGGTAATCTATAAGGACTAAAATAAAAGCTGTTTTGCTCGCCGGCCAATTCAATTTGATGTATGGGCTTATAAAAAATAAAGAAGAAAGACTTTAATGCACGGATAACGCCGAGTAAAAGGTTTTTTAAAAACCACCACACCTTTTTTGTACCGGCAACAAACAAGGCAATCAGGCCGCTTAAACCCTGGCGCAACAAGCGGCGGCTATGTTTAAACAGCCCCACTAACAAAACGACGGTTTTTTTAAGGGTCAGCAAAAAAATATTTAATAATACCTTAACCGGAGAAATAATATAATTTAAAATACCCCTGAGTAGCCAACGGTAAGTTTGGATAAAGGCAAAAGAGAAGGACGATTTTTCAACTACCGTCCACAAATAAGCCATTACCAGCACGTTTGATAGTATCATAACACCTTTGGTAAAAACCAGCGAAATATTGGTAATGGAAATAGTAGTGGCAGAAAGGATAAATGTGAACCACAAAACCGGCTGTAGCTTTTCGCGGCGGAATAGTACGAGGCCCAGCGGAATGAATGCGGCAAACACTACAATACTTTGCTTGGCAAAAAAGCCAATCAACAAAAGCAACAAGGAAAGGACAAGAGAAACATAGGACTTTTTCGAAAAGTACCGGAGAGCATGGATGTAAGACCAAAGGGCAAAAAGCAAGGCCAGTATTTCATCGCGGTTTTTAATACTGTCAACCACCTCAGTATGTACCGGGTGGGCTGTAAACAGCAGGCACGCCAAAAGGGAAAGCAACAAATATCCCTCGCCAAGCAACAACACCAGCACCCGCAACAGTAACACACACATAATGGCATACAGTAATAAATTTATTAAATGGCTAACATGGGGGTTGTCGCCAAAAAACTGGTGCTCTATGGCAAAACTGATATGCACTACCGGGCGGTATTCATATTTATAGCCCATATCATCGCTGTAATATGGGGAGCGGAGGATTTCGGGTATACCTTTAATGCCCTGCGAGGTTAGCTTGTGGTTACGGGTAACCAGTTCATCGTCGAGGTTATAATCGTTAGGTATGCTATTGGCATACAGCACTGCCGCAAATGCAAAAACAAGCCAGTATGGGAAAGTACGGCTGAAAACCCCATTTTTCAAATTTATGGCTTGCGCTGGCTTTACCATTACCCGGGCTGTGGCCCATTTTTATTTTAGCTAATGCCGGTTTGAACAAGATTAAATATACAGGCAAAATAAGGCAATTCTAATAATCGGCAAGATAATGCGACTGGGTTTGGCTTTCGTATTTTATTAATGCCGGAAAGTTGTTTTGCATATAATACAGTTTACGCAGGTAAGTAATGTTATTAACAAAAAACCATTCGGTTAACCGGTTCCATAAAACGGGTTCTAATAATTGATTGCCTACAGGTCTGGCGGGCCTGGCAAAAACCATCTCGCTGGTATAAAGCGGGGCAAAAGCAAAAAAGTGTTGCCAAAGCGTGTTCCATGAAAATGTTTCCGGTACTGAAATTTCTTTTCCTGCAGATATACGCCACAGGTTTTTGCGCCAAAAAGTACCCGAAGGGACAATTTGCCTTTTGCCGGTTTTAACCGCTAATTCAAATAACCGCTGGTTCCAGCGGCAGGCTACTGCCTGGTTTTGTGGTATGGCGGGTGCGGCGCCTGTAAACCAATTTATTTGGTTGAACCTTGAAAAAACCTCGTGAGCGTTTTCAAAAGCGTGGCTTAAAAGCAAGTCGCCCGCGTGTAAAGCGGTGGCATATTCATAATCAACGGCGTTTAATTTTTCGAATAACTGCGGCAGAAAATTCTCGTCATTGTCACAACTAACTAACTCAACCCCGGTGTCGGCTGTTATTTTCGGTGGAGTTCCCAAAGAATGGTAAACCAGTACCCTGGTTCGCAATACCGGGTAGCGTTGTTCAAAAACAGAAAGTAGCGTTTGTTGCAGGGCTTTATCATTGCCATTGTAAATGATGTTTATCAAAAAAACCGGGAACTTTTTATCCTCAAAAACTTTATCCAGATAAGGCTTAAAGGCTAAATCGCGAATGGAATTAAGGCCGGTGTAAAACACCGCCAGTGGCGGTCCTCCGCCCGTTTTGAAATTTTCTTTGGCGGCAAGGCTATAGAAAGCGCCGGGGCATTGCGAAAAAATATTCTCTTCGGCAGGAAACATTTCGTTACCGAAGGAAAGTACCGGGTTATGGCAGTTTTGGCACGATAGCACCATCGGGGTGGTGATGTCTCCAAAATTTTTTGTGCCATGCAAATCAACGGTGTACTCAAATTGTTTTAATGTGGGCACAAAATGATTAAGCGATGCAGGGGTAATTTCAAACCAGGCATCGTAAACAGAATGAGAGGCTTCGGGTTTTACAAAGCGAAAATCTTTTTCTATATGTAAAAGCGGCACCTGGAAAAGGCTTTTGCGGTCGGTGTTTTCGCCTTCATCGCCAAAATTTGTGCTGAGCGCTTGTTGCGGATAAACAAAATATTTACCGGTTTTGATAAGGTAGTGGGTAAAGTGTTTTTTCCAGCTGGAGGCAGACCAGTTTTTTAAATACCCCGGAACATAGGCCGGTAATTCCGGAACATCGTTTTCGGCCAGCCAATCTGAAAACCCACTCCATTGCGCTGCGGTAAAAACTTGCCCCCACGATGCTGCCGCCTGTAAAAAATACACATCGCTGCCATCATTAACCGCCCTGAAGGGATAAAAATTGTTTTCGCTTACATGGTAGCTATAAAGCGATATGCCGGCTACCTGGTTTTCGTTTTCATAAAAGGCAAGGGCTTTTTGTGCATAGCCATAAAATTTTGGCGAAACCAGCACGTCGTCTTCCAATAAAATTACTGCGCCGTATTCAGCGCTAAGGCCGCCGCCGTAAAGTACATGTTTTTTTAGGCCCAGGTGTTGGCTGTGGGCGATAATGGTTTTTTCGCCGTGCATCCAGTTAAATTTTTGGGCAAGGCCGGCTACATTGCTATTATCAGCTTTATCAATGCTAATTACAAGGGGGACCTCCACGCCGGGATAGACGGCATTTTTCAATGCCGCCAGCAGCCTGCTTAAACAATGCGGGCGGTTATACGCCACCACAACTATGGCGGGGTTTTGCTGCATGGTGGTTTTATTACTTAATCACTTCATACATAAACACGTGGGCATAACGGCGCTTTAATTCGTCAATAACAGCGGGCTTTTCCTTTACCAATACCTTGCGCCCGGCCTGCGCCAGTTTAAGCGCCAGGGCCAGTTGTTGCGACTCCTCCAGTATTACCGTTCCCGGCTTATAAGTTACCTCGTTAAAAACAATGGTTTCATTTTCGCCATACAGTTCCAGGTACTGGCTTACCTGGAACTGAAGGTGAGTGCTATTCATTTTATCGGTGGCTTCGCCAATAAGCATTCCGTAGTTTTGATTGCGGGCAAAAATGTTCAGCGCCCGGTTATCGCGCGGGAAACAAGGCCCGCCATAACCAAAACCGTATTTTAAATATTGTGCACCAATACGCGAATCGGCGCCCACTGCCGCCAGTATTTTTTCGGGCTCGGCGCCCGATACTGTTGCCAAATCGCCAATAGCATTGGCAAAGGCAATTTTGGTGGTTAAAAAGCAATTAGTGGCCAGCTTGCATATTTCGGCGCTAAGGCGGTTCATGCGGCAAACCAACGGCTTGCTTTTACATAGCTTTTTGTAAACCGATTCAATTAAATCCCCCGCCTCTGTGTTGGCTTCGCCAATCAGTACCTGGTCGCAATACAATTGGTCTTTGATGATGCTGCCCTGTGCAATAAACTCGGGGTTGTAGCTAACCAGATAGTTATAGGGCGCTAATGTTTTTTGCAACTCATCGCAAAAGCCGGGCATTACGGTACAGCCTATTACCACATGTACCGGTTTGCCGCCGCGCTTGCCTGAATTAATAAGGGCGCCTGTTATGCGTTCTATTTGCGAGTGGTCGTACGAGCCATCGGGCAGCGAAGGGGTTGCCACCATTACAAATAATAACGGGAATTCATTGGTTAAAACTTCGCCTATATGTGTAGTGGCCGTCAGGTTTTTTGAACCCTTCAACAAGGTTTCAACTTCGGGTTCGGGCGATTGGAGTGTTTTGTTGTTGATGCTTTCAACATAGGCTTCTGCAATATCCACCCCGCACACCGTATAACCGGTGCGCTCAAGGTTCAGCGCAAAACAAATGCCCAACCTGCCAATACCTAGTACCCCTATTTTCATTTAACAGGTAAAAATTTGTATGAAGTTAGTTATTGAAAAGCATTCATCGTGAATTCCTCAAAATTGCTTTCAGCAAAGCCCCAATCGGGCTTGTTAAGGCCCCAGCCTGTCTTTTTTTGGTTAATATATTTAGCCGATTCAAAAACAAAGTGCCAGTCAAGGCCGGGGCGTTTTTCCATAAACCTGATTACATCAAGCGGCGTTTCAAAGCTGCTCCATCCTTCTTTATGCTCAATATGATAAATACACTCCCCGGGCTTTAATAATACCTGCTGAATACCCAGCGAGCGAGCCGCCATCAAAGCCATACTGTCAATATGTATAGAATACAAATCCAGTTCGGGGTAGCCCTCAATTTTCAGCCAGTCGGTTTTCGACATCAAAGTAAAATCGCCACAGGCTTCGGTATCAACATTAAATAAATCGCGGTTGTTGCCAAGCAAACCATGCTCAAAAGCTTCCCAAATTTTGTCAAGCAAAAGCATAGGCCTGCGGAACATGGCTACAAAACCGGGTACGTTGCGCACATATTTATAATGCTTATCGCCGCCTGAAATTTTTATAATATTCGATTGGCAGAACTTTAACTGCTCGTCCAGGGTTTCAAAATCCATTACTTCTTTAGGTACATCAAGGCGGCTGTTGCGGTAGTATTTACCTGGCTCGAGTTTTTTAGCTGCAAGAAAAGAAAAGCAGGCATCTGAAAAAAGAATATCAATATTAGTGCATAGAATATACTCCGCTTTTGCGCGCCTTATGCCCACATTTTTGGCTATCATCTGGAACAATCCCAGTGTATCGCCATGCCTATAGGAGCGGTGTACCGAAGAAGGCACTACTATATAGCGTAGTTCCAGGTAATCGCCGGGTTGCGGTGCAGGCAAAACGTCTTTTAATAATGGTTTACTATCGGGCGGGTTCCACTCTACGATAATCAGTTCAACCGGTAGTTTGTATTTATTGGCCTGTGCAATTAATCCTTTTAAAAAATGCGAATTGCGCTTTATTAATTCGCCACCATGGTCGTCGTTGCGGGTGGCAACCACAATGCTTAATTCGGGGTACATTTGCTTCACGTGCAGGCTAAATAAAACGAAAAAACAATTAGCCGCAAAATTTGTACCGAATTGGTGTTTTTTACAAAGAGGGAACCTCTTTGCTTTTTACAATTTTAAAGTAGTTGTTTTTTGGGGTACGTATTACGGCATCTATGGTGTAATACTTTTGAAAGTAAACGCTTACTGCGGTTAGTTTGTCGGTTAAGTTGTAGCCACCATAATAGTGCGCTAATTGTTGTGGATGGCTAAAGCAAATACTATCAATTATAACAGCATAGCCATTTGCTGAATATGGCTGTAGGGTGGAGTCGAACTGCTGAATAAATTGTTGGTTATTTAACGTAAGGTAGTCAGAAGAGGCACTCGGGACAATAAGGTTGTTTATTTTTTTGTCGGCCATCAGGTACTTGCTCCAGGGCACAAAGGCATCATCGCCGTTTACAATAAAAAGTGTTTTGGTTA
>DASZPC010000616.1:0-3617 GCA_035550455.1 Chitinophagales bacterium
CAGCTGCCGTTTATTTTTGATAAAACCAACTACTTTATCATGATTGCCGGTGTGGTGGTAATCCTGGTGGGCTTTTTACTGATGAGTGGCGGCGCCACTAACGACCCCAATGTATTTCCTAAGGAAGCTATTTACAGTTTCAGGCGCATTACCCTTGCCCCTATTGTAATTATGATTGGCTTTGCCATCGAAATTTTTGCCATTCTTAAAAGACCTAGTACTCCATGACAACTGCCCAGGCGGTGGTTTTAGCCATTGTTGAAGGACTAACCGAGTTTTTACCTGTTTCATCTACCGGCCACATGATTCTGGCCGAGGGGTTGATGCACATGGAGCAAAGCCCTTTAGCAAAGGTCTATATCATCAATATTCAATTTGGCGCTATACTATCGGTGCTGGTGCTTTACTGGCGCAGGTTTTTTCAATCGCTTGATTTTTATAAAAAAATATTTGTGGCGTTTTTACCCGCTGCAGTAATTGGCTTATTGCTTAATAAAGTTATTGACCGCCTGCTGGGCAGTGTAATAACGGTAGCGGTATCGCTGGTGGTGGGTGGTGTGATATTGGTGCTGGCCGATAAGTTTTTTAAGAAACAAATTGAAAACGTACCCGAGGACGAGGATGTGGTAACAGTTATCAAGCGCAACGAATTTGGACTTGAAGTGGAAGAAACCCAGGTATTACTGAATATTACCTGGTTACAGGCATTTATTGTAGGTTGTTTTCAGGTATTGGCTATGATACCCGGCGTTTCGCGCTCGGCCTCTACTATTATAGGCGGGCTTACACAAAAATTCAGCATTAAAAAAGCCGCCGAGTTTTCGTTTTTCCTGGCGGTGCCCACGGTATTTGCAGCCGCTATGTTTAAACTGCTGAAACAGTTTAGCGAAATAAAAGGCACTGATATAGGCGTACTGGTAATGGGCAATGTTATTGCCTTTATTGTAGGGGTGCTGGCTATAAGGTTTTTTATTGGCCTGCTAACCAAATACGGGCTCAAATTTTTTGGTTATTACCGCATTATAGCCGGGCTTATTATCCTTATACTGTATGCCATTGGCTATAACTTAGAACTGGTAGGCTAATGGATTTTGAACAAGGCGAAGTGCTGCTGGTAAATAAGCCACTGCATTGGACTTCCTTCGATGTGGTGAACAAAATACGCTATGCCCTGCGCAAAAAAACCGGCAACAAAGTTAAAGTAGGCCATGCCGGTACCCTGGACCCCCTTGCCACAGGCCTGCTCATTATCTGCACCGGTAAAATGACGCGCAAAATTGACGAATACACCGGTATGGATAAAGCATATACCGGTACCTTTTTAATGGGCGCCACCACCCCCTCTTTTGATGCTGAAACGGCTGTAGATAATACATACCCCACCGGGCATATTACCGAAGCCATGCTGAACGAATGTGCGGCTGGTTTTATTGGCGAAATGGAGCAGGTGCCGCCCGTTTATTCGGCTATTAAAATTGAAGGTAAGGCGGCTTACCTCCATGCGCGCAAAGGCAAAGAAGTGGAGATGAAAGCCCGCAAAGCAACTATCCGCCAATTTGAGCTTACGCGTACTGCATTGCCCGAAGTTGATTTTCGGGTGGTATGCACAAAAGGCACTTATATACGCTCGCTGGCAAACGATTTTGGCAAAGTCCTTCATAGCGGCGCTTACCTGAAAGCCCTTTGCCGTACGGCCATCGGCGATTTTAAATTGAAAGACGCCTGGGAAATAGAGGCGCTGGTGAATACCATTTTTGAGTGAACCCCCAATTTTTTTTTCATGGACTTACCTGTCCCCAAAATTCCGAACTTCCAATTCCCCAATTCCCCAATTCCCACTCCTCATTATATTTGCCCCATGCGGGTTTTCAGAGATTTAACACAGCTACCGGAATTTAAAAACGCTGTTATTACCATCGGCACCTTCGATGGCGTACACCTGGGCCATCAAAAGCTGATAGGGCGTATAAAAACGCTGTCGAAGCAACTGAACGGCGAAAGCATTATCATCACTTTTCATCCCCATCCGCGTATTGTTATTAACCCCGCCGATAAATCGCTGCGCCTTTTAAATACCATTGAAGAAAAAATTGCCCTGCTGGAAAGGTATGGCGTGGATAATGTAGTGATAGTGCCTTTTAGCCGCGATTTTTCGGAGCAGGCGGCAGAAGATTACATCAGCCATTTCTTAGTAAAGAACTTTCACCCCAAATACATTGTAATAGGCTACGACCATAAGTTTGGCAAAGACCGCAGAGGCGATTACCACCTGCTGGAGAAGATGAAAGATACCTACCATTACCAAATGGAGGAAATACCGAAGGAGATGATAGAAGATATGACTATCAGCTCCACCAAAATACGGGCTGCCCTGGCAAAAGGAGAGGTGGAACTGGCCAATGAACTGCTGGGCCACCGGTACACTTTAAGCGGCACGGTGGTAAAAGGCCAGCAGAACGGGCGTAAACTTGGGTACCCTACGGCTAATATTAAACTGAAGGACGAGTATAAACTGGCGCCTAAAACCGGGGTGTATATAGTTGAAGTGGTTCGGGGTAACGAGCGCTACAAAGGCATGTTGAATATTGGCTATAACCCCACCTTTGGCATAAACGAGCAAACCATTGAAGTAAACATACTTGATTTTGAAGGCGACATTTACGGCGAATATTTAACCCTTGAATTAATTGCCTACCGCCGCGAGGAGAAAAAGTTCGATTCGCTGGAAGCGCTGATTGCCGCCATTAAAGACGATGAAACAGATACCCGCAACTGGTTTGCCGCTAAGTAATCAGTTTAAAATACGGGCAATCATTTCCTTCATCAGTTCACCTTCCTTAATGTTTACATTATTAACGCCTTTGCTGCGCAGGTCGTATTCTTCCAGCAGGTAAAAAATATGTTCCAGTTTTTGAAGGGTGTAATTAGCAATGGCGGCTTTATAATCCTTCACAAAAAATGGACTTACTTTTAATATGCCGGCAAGGTCTTTATCGGGTAAACTTTTATTCAGGTAGCATAAATACACCTTATTAAAAAAGCCCTGTAAGGTGCCCAATACCAGCACCAGAGGCCCGTTTTTGGGGTTGGCTATAAAGTAGTTTACAATTTGGTATGCTTTGGTTTTATCGCCCCGTGCGAGGGCGTTGTTCAGTTCAAATACATTAAACTCTTTGCTTACGCCTACGCCTTTTTCAATATCATCAAGCGTTATGGCTGCGCCGGGCTGTTTGCCAATAATCAACTTCTCCAATTCGTTTACCACCTTGGCAATATCGTTGCCGGTAAATTCCACCAACAGTTCTGCAGCTTGTTCTTCAATGCTGTATTTCCGGCTTTTCAGCCAGCTTTTTACCCAGGGGGCTACCTGGTTTTCGTACAATGGTTTCGATTCGTAAAATACCCCGGCCTTTTTAACCTCTTTGCTAAAAGCCTTCCGCCCATCGGGGGTGCCGTGTTTCCAGGCAAATACCAGCACCGTGCTTTTTACCGGCCTTTTAAGGTAGGCCAGGTATTGGGCCTCCTCGTCCTCTTTCAGGCTTAGCGCCTGCGCTTCTTTTATTATTACCACCTGCCTTTCGGCCATCATGGGCAGGCGGCCACAGGTTTCTACTATC
>DASZPC010000617.1:0-2445 GCA_035550455.1 Chitinophagales bacterium
GCAGCCCTTATGGCGTACCACATGGGCCGAGGGCTCCCTTACAGGGATAATATCGAGGTACTTTTGGTCATCGAACAAGCCACGAAAAGAGTTTTTTTCGCAACGGTAAAGGCAGCAATTGGCCCACCATTGCAGGCTTTCAACAGCTTTTTGGTTGGCCCCCACAAACCCGGCATTATAAAGGCCCAGTTTAAAATTCGCCTCCAGCCAGTTCTGCTCTTTGTTGGGGTCGTTTTTATAGTAATGCGGGGTTAATAAAAACGAATGTTCGTCCAGTAAATCGAAGAGAAAGTTGAAACCCGAGAAAAAGAAAAGGTCATTATCGAGGTAAATTACTTTTTGGGCGCTGCCGGCACCAAGCAGGAATTTCATCATCACCGGTTTCAAACTCCAGCGGAGCCGGTTTTTATTATTGCGGTATTTGGAGATTATGTCGGCTGCATTTTCTTCCTGCTCTATGTCGGTTAGCCTGAAAAACCGGCAGTTGGGGAAATTGTATTTTTTATTGTCATCAACCACCAGCACGTTTAAAATAAAATCATTGCCATGGCTGCTCAGCGATTCAGCTAGTGCGTAAACCTTGTACAGGTGGCTTGCGGTTGATATGGTGGTAAAGTGATTCATATAAAAGCCAGAGCAAATAGCTATGCTATTTATTTTCAAGCTCAGTAATGCTGTTTTTTACAAGCGGGTCGTTGCCGTTCATTGAATCAGCCCGGCGAAGATACATAAGTGCGCTGTCCTTTATACCCATAGCTGCGTAGGTACGCCCAATATTGGCATAAGGCAGGTAATTGGCAGGTAATTTTTTAATAGCCAGTTGGTTTATGGCCATGGATTTTTGAAAATCGCCAAGGGTGAAATAGATAAAACTTAACTGGCCATACGAATTATAGTTGCCGGGCATATAATTAATCATGTGCTGGTAATATGGTATGGCTTCGGCGTACCGCTTTTGTTGAAATAAAATATCGGCAGCTTCGGCCCAAACCGGCAGATAAGTTGTATCCAGCGTTATGGCTAACTGATAATAATAGGCGGCACTATCATTTTCGTTCATGCGGGCGAATATCCGGCCAAGGTCGTAAGTGGCGTTAAAGAATGGGGGATATATCCTGATACAGGTTTCAAGATTATTGGCGGCTTGTTGCAGCAGTTGTTTCTTTTCAAGCGGGTCGTTGGTGTTTTCGGCCCGGGCTACAAGGTGGTGGCCAAGGATATTATGCGCCTGGGCGGAGTTGTTAACGAATTTGATATCGTGCTGAAAAAGGGTAAGGTCGTCTTTCCAACAGGTATTACGCGAAAGGCTGAGGCCCGAGTAAACAAGCAAAACACCTATTGTTGAAAGCTTTAAACCAACCGGCCAGCTTTTAATATTGGCTGGTTTGCTACCGTTTAACTGTTTAAATGCAGCCATTAATAAATAAGCCAGCAGCAGGCAAAAGCCTATAGATGGTATAAGCATAAAACGGTCGGCCACCATGCCCGGTGTAAGGATAAGAATGTTGGAATAAATAACCGTGCCCAGCAGGTATATAAAAACAGCAAAGGAAACAAGCGGACGCTTAAACACCATTAACAAAGCAAAAACAGTCAGGGCAAGGTATACTAAAAGCGTAAGGATGTTTAATGGTTCAGTAATCTCGGAAGACTGAATGACTTTATAACCATAGTAAAACGCCAGCGGGTACGGAACTATAATTTGTTTTAAATAATGCCTGAATATACTACAGGAGGTACCCGCCCTTACCGAAAAATTGGCATTACTGTCAATAGGAACTTCTACATAACTAAAAGGCCGGTCGTATTTAAAACCGTAAATTTGAGGAGAGGTGGTTTGTAGTATAGCAGAAAATATATCTGACGGGCTGGGGAGTTGGGCCCGAACTATTTCTACAGGAACAGTTTTCACTTCCGGCCGATTATTGAAGGTTATAGCTTTCGGACTTGGTTTAAAACAAAAACCACAAGAAGTATTGTGAGATAAAGCTGGAGTACTGACGGCGAAAAGTGTGCGGTTATACGAAACCTTGTTATGGGTAGTCTTTTGGGGTATAGCCGGATGTGATTTTGGGGTTGTTGGGTATGTGAAATTAACGTACCCCACATTCCATAATGCGGAAAGGATTAGCAGGGTTGCCAGGCCGGTAAGTAACTTGTTATAGGGCATCTTGCCGGAATAATTAAAGATTACCAGCACCACAGCAAATACTGAAAAAACCCTTATGCCGGTGTTATCGTTGCCAATACCCCAGTAATAAATCACTGCCCCGATTACAATAATAGCTAACCCCAAGATTATTGCGGTTGGCAACCTGAGCTTTTTGAAAACTAAAACTACCGTTAATGTGGTGGCAAAGTTGAGTAATAAAAATTCCACATGATGGTTGTTGCTGGTTAAAAGAAACTCCAGCATCAATACGTCTAATACGATAAAAACAGGGT
>DASZPC010000618.1:0-2644 GCA_035550455.1 Chitinophagales bacterium
CCACTCGGCTGCAAGCGGGTATAATGAACGGCAGGCACTGCCTGAACCAAGGCGCGCATAATAAGATGCTTTATGGTAAAATTTATCTTTTGCATGTTTCTTTTTATCGAGGTGGTTTTGCAGGTCGCAAAGGGCCAGCGAAAGGGCGCTCATGGCCGAAGCCGATGAAGCGATACCCGATGAATGCGGGAATGAGTTTGTAGAGTGAATGAGTAAACCATATTCAGATAGCAGGGGGAAATCTTTTGAAACGCTGTCGAAGAACTTGAGCATACGCAGGCGAAAAGCCATATTCTCCTTGCCATCGAAATAAAAGCGTAATTCAATATCTTTTCCTTTGGCTTCTTTTTCGAGCAAGGTTACACTGGTTTCTGAATAGCATTGTTCCAGGGTAAAACTAATAGAAGGGTTGGCCGGTATTTGAATGCCGCTTTTTTTGCCCCAGTATTTTACCAGGGCAATATTTGATGGGCTGCGCCAGGTTACTTTCTTTAATTCTTTCATACTTTCTTTTCTAAGTTATGGTTAATAAGGCATGGGCCTGTTTCTAAATGGATTGGGGTAAAATTAATTCTTCCCAGCTAAAAACAGTGTCAATTTGCTTTTCGGCAAGGTATTGATGTAATTTATCCTTGTCATCGGTGTTTGTAAGCATTACAAAATCGCCGCCCCAGGCCCCTAAAGATTTTGCCACGCCCCAATAATCAGCAAATACAGTATCCTGAATTTTAAGCAGTTTTAAATGTGAGGCTATAATGTTTTCATGCGCTGAAATCAGTTGTTCAAACCCAGGCAGGGTGTTGCATTTTAATACAGATTGGGTTATATACGACAGCTCATTAACCGCATGGGTTTTATCATTTAATTTCTCGCGGTAGTATTTAATAGCTTCTGAGGAAAGCTGTTTTTTGCCCAGGTAAGCAAAGTAAATATTGTGGCTAAAAGAGGGACACCAGTTAAGTGGCAGTGTTTCGGGCTTACCGTTGTGAAGTGTATAGAGGATGGGCTGGTCATGAGCGGCGCAGGCTACATCATAGCCAGAGCCGCCGATGGTGCTTTTGAGTAATTCGTAGCCATCAATACCAGCCCATGATGCCATACAATGAATAAGGGTGGAACTAGTACCTAATCCCCATTGGTTGGGAAATTCGAGCCGGGTTTCAATGGCAAAATCGCGTGTGCTGTTCAGAAACCCTGGCGATAAGGCCCTTACCGTGGCAAGTATGCCGCCAAGGCGCAGGGCTTCCTCACCGGTGGAATTAAGGCACTTAAAATTGACGGTGTCGAATACGAGATTCAACCATACTTTGCCCTGGTTATTGAGTGCCACCCAATAAAGGAGAGACTCTGTTGAATGCAGTTCTTTTACCCGCAGCGATTGCCCAAACCGGGTAGGCACAGCCAGAGCTTCGGCGCCGTCGAGCACAAAATACTCGCCGGTTATAAGCAGTTTTCCGTGCCCATAGTAACTATTTGTATCGGATTGACTGGATAGCCTGACTTTCATTATTAGTAGCTTAACCGGCTTCAGGTAATTTTCAGATTCCTGATGCCCGCTAAAAAGTCGCGCACGGCAGAAACGCTTACTGTTTTATCGGAAAAGAAGGATTTGGCCTTACCTACTTCCTCATCGCTGGCCTGCATACTGGCAAGAATATTGGTAAGGTGCATTTTCATGTGCCCGGCCTGTATGCCAGTGGTTGTAAGTGAGCGCACCGCAGCAAAGTTTTGCGCCAGCCCCACACAGGCAATAATTTCCATGAGGCGTTTAGCATTTGGGTTGCCGAGCAGTTCAAGCGAGCGCTTAGCCAGTGGGTGCAGCGAGGTTAAACCACCAACTGTACCAACGGCTATAGGAAATGTGAGCCAGAAACGGAAAATGCCGTTTTCAACTTTACATTGTGAAAGGCTGCGGTAAACCCCATCGCGGCAGGCAAAGGTGTGGGCACATGCTTCCACTGCGCGGAAATCGTTACCGGTGGCAATAACCACGGCATCAATACCGTTCATAATGCCTTTGTTGTGGGTAGTGGCGCGGTAAGGATCAATACGTGCAATATTTACAGCGCGTTGAAATTTCCAGGCAAATTCTTCGGCACTTATAGCGCCGTTACCAAAGCTGCCTAACTCCTCCACCTTACAACTAACCTCGGCTTTAACCAAGCAATCAGGCGTGTAATTAGAGAGGATGCACATTACTATTTCAACATCTTTTTCAGAATCGTTAAAAATAATGCTGCTGTTTATTTTTTCAGTAAGCTGCTTGCCGAACTCCTCGAGGCATGAGTTAATAAAGTTAGCCCCCATGCTGTCAATGGTTTCAAAGTAGGCGCGCAGTTGGTAGTAGTCGGGTTCGAGGTGGGTAAAGTCAATCAATTCCATATCCAACACGCCACCACCGCGTTCTTCCATTTTGGTGGTAATATGTTTTACAGAATCTTTTAACTCCTGTTTAATATTATCGAAAAAGCGGAAAAGTTTTTCGTGGTTGCCCCGGTATATAAAATGCACCTGGCCTACTTTTTCGGTAGAAAGTACAGTTGCCTTAAACCCGCCACGCGATAACCAAAACTTAGCTGCGTTGGAGGCTGCTGCCACTACTGAACTTTCTTCAATAACCATAGGCACCGCGTAAATGGAGTCG
>DASZPC010000619.1:0-6907 GCA_035550455.1 Chitinophagales bacterium
GCTCAGGGGCACGTACCGAACGTATTTTGGCACATACAAGGCCCAACAATTCTTTATCAAAAGTTTCAAGGGTAATAATTGGGTTCTGCCCTTTATCCTGCCTTGCAGCGGCTTTAATTTCGCCGGGCAGCAATACCACCACCGGGTGCGAGTAACCCACGCTAAGCGTAAGCACATTCTTTTGCACATCGGCACGGTAACCCACACCTACCAGTTCCAGTTCAACTTTATAGCCGTCTGATACGCCTTTTACCATATTGCTTATCAAAGCGCGGTAGGTACCATGTAAAGCCTTGTGGCGTTTTTGCTCGGTTGGCCTTTCAACGGTAAGCACACCATTGTCAATTTTTACAGCAATATCCGGGTCAACGGGTTGAAATAGTTCGCCTTTAGGGCCTTTTACTTTCACTATGTTGCCACTCATTACTTCCACCGAAACTGTTTTCGGAAGTGTGATGGGTGCTTTGCCTATACGTGACATATCTTTCGAGTTTTAATCCTTTCAAATAATGGTTTAGAATATTTCGCACAAAACCTCGCCGCCAATACCTTGTGCGCGGGCTTCTTTTTCGGTCATTACCCCTTTCGAAGTAGAAATAATGGCAATGCCCAAACCGCTCAATACACGTGGTAATTCGGTTTTGCCTTTATACTGGCGTAACCCCGGGGTAGAAATCCTTTTCAGATCTTTAATAATCGGTGTTTTGGTAGTGGCATCGTACTTAAGGGCTATTTTGATAACGCCTTGCTTATTAGCGCTTTCATCAAACTTATACTTAAGTATGTAGCCGTGGTCGTACAGAATTTCTGTAATCCTCTTCTTCAGTTTCGAAGCGGGGATTTCTACCAAACGGTGGCCGGCCTGCTGTGCATTCCGTATCCTCGTTAAATAATCTGATATAGGATCAGTTACCATTGTTTATCTTTTTTCGTTACGCTTATTAAATACTTTCTTTCTTCTTTCTGTTACCACGAAGCTTTTGTTACACCAGGTATTTTACCCTCGCTGGCAAGGTCGCGGAATTTAATACGCGAAATGCCAAACATACGAACGTAGCCACGGCCCCTGCCTGTAAGTGCACAACGGTTGCGCAGCCTTACTTTCGAGCTGTTTTTAGGTAGTTTGTCCAGCAAACCCCATTCTCCGGCTTCTTTCAGTGCCTCACGCTTTTCGGCATACTGTTTTACCATTCTTTCGCGTTTGCGCTGGCGTGCTTCTATTGATTTTTTTGCCATTGTCTGTTTATTAGTCTATTGTCTGATACCAGAATTATTTAGCTTCCTTTTTAAAAGGCATACCCAGTGCTTCCAGCAAGGCATAAGCCTCATCATTGCTTTTTGCGCTGGTAACAAAGGTTATATCCATACCATTGATTTTGGTAACCTTATCAATTTCCATTTCAGGGAAAATGATTTGCTCCTTTATACCAAGGGTATAATTGCCCTTACCGTCAAAGCCTTTATTGTTAATACCTTTAAAATCGCGCACACGTGGCAATGAAACCGATACCAAACGGTCAAGGAATTCATACATCCTTTCCTGGCGCAGGGTTACGCGGGTGCCAATAGGCATACCTTCACGCAGTTTAAAGTTCGAAATAGCTTTACGGGCATGTGAGGCAACCGCCTTTTGGCCCGCTATAGCGGTCATTTCGTTAACAGCAATATCAACCAGTTTCTTATCGCTGGTAGCGCCGTTAACACCCTGGTTTAAACAAATCTTTTTAAGGCGGGGAACCTGCATAATAGAAGTGTAGTTAAACTTCTGCATTAAGGCAGGTACAATTTCCTCTTTGTAGCGCTTTGCCAAGCGCGGGCTATATTGTGAAGTACTCATCATTAAAATTTTTCGGACGATTCCAACCGTCCCGTTTAAAAATCCACCTGCTTTTGGCAAGCGGGCTGCAAAAATAGAATTTAGCCCTGAAATTCCAAACCCCCGCTTAAAATACTTACAAGGTGGGCTTTGAGCGGGTTGCCTTAAGGGCCGTGAAACCGGTTTTGGCATTGAAAACCGGGTATTTAGGCCATTTTCCCCACCCGTTGAAATGTTTTTAGGTTACCGCTGCCACCAGTGTTAACTTAGCGCAAAATTTATAACAATGGCCTCAGTGGATGAATTAAAGGACATAGCCAGCCAGGTACGGCGCGATATTATAAGAATGGTAAACGGGGCCAACTCAGGCCATCCCGGCGGCTCATTAGGTTGTACAGATTACATGGTAGCCCTGTATTTTGAGGTGATGAAGCGCAACCCAGGCTTTTCAATGGATGGTATTGGCGAGGACCTCTTTTTCTTGTCAAACGGCCATATTTGCCCGGTTTGGTATAGTGTTTTAGCCCATGCAGGGTATTTTGAAAAGAAAGAACTGGGCACTTTCCGAAAACTCGACTCAAGGCTACAGGGGCACCCGGCCACTATTGAGCACCTTCCGGGCATCCGCGAGGCATCTGGCTCTTTAGGCCAGGGCATGAGCGTAGCCATAGGCGCTGCACTAAGCAAAAAACTGAATAAAGATTCATCGTTAGTTTTCTCGCTACATGGTGATGGTGAATTTCAGGAAGGGCAAATTTGGGAGGCCCTGATGTTTGCCCCTCATCATAAAGTTGACAACCTTATCTCGGCTATTGATTATAACAATAAGCAAATTGATGGCGATGTTGACCAGGTGCTTAGCCACCGCAACCTGAAAGCCAAGATTATTGAATTTGGCTGGGACTTATTGGAAATAACCGAAGGCAACAAGATGGAAGCCGTTTTGGCCGGGCTTAACGAAGCAAAAGCCCGTACCGGTAAAGGCAAGCCGGTATTTATATTAATGCATACGCACATGGGCTACGGGGTTGATTTTATGCTCGACAACCACCACTGGCACGGCGTGGCCCCCAACGCCGAACAAACCGCCAAAGCATTGGCCCAACTGCCTGAAACACTGGGTGATTACTAGATTGGAAGGCTTTTACTAAAAAACCGGGTCAAAGTGTAACCGGTATGATTATCCGAAACCATACTTCGCTGTAATTGTAATAAATTAGCAACATGTTCGGGCTTGATAAATCAGCCTTTAAAAAACAATCTTTCATAGAAGCAAAAAACCAGGTAAACTACTGGTTGTCCAAAAGCCCGGACGAAAGGTTACATACCGCCCTGTACCTGCAAAGCATTGCCTTTGGGTTTGACTTTTCTAACCCACCTAGGATGTTAAAAGGCCGCTGCCATAAACGCAAAAGAGAGTAATGGCTATTAAATTATACCAGGGCTTTAGCGATTTGCTGAAATCCCTTAACCGTCATAAAGATTTAGACGATATTGAGAAGCTAACCGACAAATAGCAGAACCCCGGTAAATTTTCTGTGTTAACTTTCGTTCCATTAGCAATGGAATTTTCAATAAATATCAAACAGGGTTTTAGAAATTTATTACTAAAGATTTTTTTAGTCTGTTGCCTAACGTCTATAGTTTATAGTCTTTTCTCACAGCAAACCCAGGTTTATAAACCAAACATCAGCCGTATCCTTTTTGTGCTTGACGGTTCGGGCAGTATGAAACAAACCTGGGACGGCAAGCCTAAATTTGAAATGGCTAAAGAGTTGTTGTTTAAGCTGATTGATTCAGTTGAACGGAAAAACCCCAATGTTGAATTTGCCGTGAGGGTATTTGGTTTCCAGTCGCCTAATTACGACAGGAATTGCAAAGACTCGAAACTGCTAATCCCTTTTGCAAAAAATAATGCCTCAAAAATTAATACCGGGTTAGGCAATATACATCCGCAGGGCATGTCGCCTATTGCTTATTCTATTGAATTAGGCGCAAAAGATTTTCCTGACGATGAACATTCGCTTAACTCCATCATCCTGATTACCGATGGCGAAGAAACCTGCGGTGGCGACCCCTGCAAAATTTCAAAAGGGCTTTTGGCAAAACGTATTTCACTAAAACCGTTTATAGTGGGCCTTAATGTCGATACCAATGCTTATGATAAATTTAAATGCATAGGCGCCTTTTTCGATACGCATGATGAAGCCTCTTTTTACAACACCGTAGGCATTATTATTAAACAAACGCTCAATACCACCACCGCCCAGGTTAACCTGCTTGACCAAAACGGCAACCCCACTATTACTAATATCCCGTTTACGCTTTACGACCACCTAACCGGTAAAATTGAGTACAACTTCATTCATACCATGAATGAAAAAGGCAACCCCGATACGCTTTATCTTGACCCGGTTGGGGTTTACGATTTGGAACTGCACACTTTTCCGCCTATAAGAAAAAACGAAATAGAATTGACCCCTGGCAAGCACAACATTATAGCCCTTGATGTGCCTACAGGTAGCCTTAATGTTGAATGTGCCGGGGCATCGGTGGCTAATAACAATGCACAGGTATTGGTACGGAATAAAGGGCAAAAAGGGATTTTGAACATACAGGGTTTTAACAGCGAAAGCAATTACATAAGTGGCGGGTACAAGTTGGAGGCGCTTACCACCCCCGAAACAATAATTGATACAGCCATTTTACCGGGAACACTTAACCATTTAAAAGTGCCTATTTATGGCACGCTTACTATAATGGCCAATGATGTTTTGCTGGCAAGTGTTTACGCCGCCGCAACAAACCCGCTGCACATGGTGCAGTCCTTTACTATGGATAATAAGGTAATGAATGTTCAACTGCAACCGGGCAGCTATTTAATAGTTTACAGGCCTAAAAACAGTTATCGCAGCAATTCAACAAAAACAAAATCATTTACCATTGAAGAAAGCCGCACCACGGTTTTAAATTTATGAAAGCGCCAGGCTTACATATCAGGGCAATAATAATTACTGCTTTGCTGGCAATGGGTGTTGGCATTAAAGCGCAGGAAACCACGCGCATACTTTTTGTATTAGATGCCTCCTTAAGTATGCAAAGCCACTGGGAAGGCGGCACAAAATGGGGTACTGCCACCAATGCCCTTGCACAGATAGCCGACAGCCTTTCGCACATACCCAACGTGGAAATGGGACTGCGGGTTTTGGGCGATTTGTACCCTGAACCTGACCGCAATTGCCGCGATACTCGCCTTGCAGTACGGATTGATACGAATGGCGTAAAACAAATAAAAAAGGAATTGGAAGGCATTCACCCAAAAGGTATTACCCCATTGGTTTATGCCATAGAAAGGGCCCCCGAAGATTTTGGCAGCAAGCCCGGCAAAAATGTGCTGATAGTAATTACCGATGGCGAAGATGCCTGCGACCGCGACCCTTGCTCGGTGCAACAAATGCTGCAGGAACACAACATACTGCTCCGCCCGTTTATTATCGGCATGAGCCTTCAATCCACCGTAGCCGATGGTATGAACTGTATGGGTAAATTATATAACACAAACTCGGCGGAAGAATTTACCACTACGCTAAAAAACATAGTTACCCAATCAGTTTCAAGGACTACGTTACAGGTTAACCTGAACGACATTAATGGCAAACCCACCGAAACAAATGTAAACATGACCTTCTACAACCTCGAAACCGGGGCTGCTGATTACAATTTTTACCACACACTTAACGCCCGTGGCCTGCCCGATACGCTGATAATTGCCCCGGCAGCCGGCTACAGGTTGCAGGTATATACTATACCTCCGGTGGTGGCAGATAATATCCACCTCAAAAAATTTCAACACAACATTATTAATGTAAAAGCGCCCCAGGGCTACCTGAATTTTGTGCTACAGGGCAATGCTTCAAGGGCAGCCGCTATTGGCCACATTAAATGCCTTGTACACCTGCCTGGGCAAACCGAAACAATTAATGTACAGGATATAAACACCCTTGAAAAATACCTGGCTGGCAGCTACGACCTGGAAATTACCACCCTGCCCCGTATTGAATTAAAGGATATTAAAGTGGGGCAAAGCAAAACAACCGATATAAAAGTACCGGCGCCGGGCATTTTAACCATCAACAAAAATTTTGAGGTGTACGGCGCCATATTTATTGTTGAAAAGGGCGAAATGAAGAAAATATACGATTTGGTTTTAAAAGACCGCCAGGAAACCCTTGCCCTGCAACCCGGAAATTACCGCATAGTGTACCGGGCAAAAAATTCGCGCACTATCCACACCACCGTTGATAAAGAATTTCAAATTACTTCGGGCGGTAGCTTAAGTTTGAAACTTTAAAAACCTACCGCTTCCCTGCGGAATTTCGATAAAAATTATGCTTTCAGATTACGTTTCAACAGGTACTAAGGACACCCGCTCAGGATTTGGGGCCGGAATTTTAGAACTGGGAAAGACCAACCCCAACGTAGTTGCACTTTGTGCCGACCTTGCGGGCTCACTTAAACTGGATGCCTTTATTAAGGAATTTCCTGACCGTTTTATTCAATGTGGTATTGGCGAAGCTAATATGATGGGTATTGCGGCCGGGTTAACTATTGGCGGTAAAATACCCTTTGCCACCACCTTTGCCAATTTTGCCACCGGCAGGGTGTACGACCAGGTACGGCAGTCAATAGTCTACTCAGGCAAAAATGTAAAAATAGCTGCTTCACACGCCGGGGTAACCCTTGGCGAGGACGGCGCCACCCACCAGATTTTAGAAGATATAGGCCTTATGCAAATGCTGCCGGGCATGGTGGTTATTAACCCCTGCGACTACAACCAAACCAAGGCAGCCACTATTGCGGTAGCTAACTATACGGGGCCTGTTTACCTGCGCTTTGGCCGCCCCGCCTGGCCTATTTTTACACCCGAAAATCAGGAGTTTGTAATAGGCAAAGCTGTATTGATGAACGAGGGCAGCGATGTAACTATTTTTGCCACCGGCCATTTGGTATGGAAAGCGCTCGAAGCTGCCCGGCAATTAGCCACAGAAGGCGTTTCGGTTGAACTCATCAACCTGCACACCATTAAACCTT
>DASZPC010000620.1:0-2515 GCA_035550455.1 Chitinophagales bacterium
ATTTCTTATTGGGCTTTTACTGTGCTTACCCCATTTACAGTTATGGTTTCCATGCCGGTGCATGTGCCATCGCCGTAATCTATTGTTTTATCAGCGTAACCAGCCTCAGTTACTAAAATAGTACCTGAAATAACGTAGTTGCAGGTTGAGTTTTTGTAGTTCTTAATCAGTTCTTTAGTAACTGTAGCAGTTGAAGAGTTGCCGTCTTTGTCATTGCCGGTTATTGAACCTGTTATTGAAAACTGCAGGTTTTGCAATGGGTCTGAACCTTCACCAGCTATCCAGGTATAGTCAAAAGTACCATTAATATTATCTGTAACACCATTCTGGGTAACCGAAGTATTAATAGTTACAGTAAAGGTGGTGCGGCCTAATGAATCGGGGCCGTTGTTATGCATACTTTCAGAACCATTTATTTCAGTAGTATCAATTACATAGTTCTGGTAGCTTACGTTAAAAGTATTGTTACCTACGCGGAAATCGGCATTATCATAAGTAATAACAATTTTACCTGCACGGGTATGTCCGTCGCCGCCTAAGCATCCTGTACCGTAGTCTACGGTGGCAACATGTGGCTTAGTAACGCTGTCAACAGTTACAATAGCGCACGAAGACATAATGTCGTTAGCACTGGCTGTTTTGTGGCTGGTGTGGCTGTTAAAAGAAAATGCATTGTTTAAGCCTTCGTTTAATACTACGTCGGCCAGGCGGAAGTTATCGGTTTGCGAACTTGCTGTGCCTGTTTTTGGCGAAACAACCTGCTTTTTGCAGGAGTTCATTGATAGTGTAATTACTGCAACCATAATCACACCCACTGTCTTAATTGTTATAGTTTTCATTTTAATTGGTTTTTTGGTCAATTTGTTTGTGTGCCTATACGCCCGTAATTATTGAATTGTTGCAGGCAATTCTGAAAATTGCGCCAATTACAAAGGGGCATGGAACTTTAAAAATTACGGTGGGTGTACTACAATGTTGGTGTTGTAGCTAAAACAGGGTTTTAAAAGGTAAAAGCAGCCCTAAACAAACCAGGTATTTTATTTAAAAGAGGATTTTATGAGTAGCACAAGTGCATTAAGTGGAAGCTTATCGGAATAATAGGCTACCTTATCTAATACATCAGGAAACGAACCCGAGTTTGGGTCAATCCTGGCAAGCGAGCGTTCAATAAATTCAGGTTCCAGCCGTTTTTCAAGCTCAGTAAACTTATTATAAACCCGTTCTATTTTCCGGGCTTTTATATGCTCGGCCATCATTTTGTTCGCCTTTATATGCTCAATAGCACGGTCACGCAGGTCGGTAAAGCTTTCCAGCTTTTTTTCGCCTGCTGCATTTAAAGCCTGCTTATGCCAGGCCTTTACCTGGTTCACAAAATCAAAGTAATGGGTGCGGTTCTTTTTCTGTATGGGGGTTTCAGCCTGAAAATCAAAACCCGATAAATAGGTAACAATAGGTTCAATCGCTTCAGCCTTCATACCCCTTATTGAGCAGTTTAGCGGATAATATACGGTATGGAAGTAAACAGGAACATCCAGCTTGTTGCAATAGTTAATAAAGCCGGGCAGTTCATCCCAGTTTTGCTGCATGGCACAAACCGATATGCCAAAAAAGGTGTCTTTTTGTTTACAATAATTATAGAACCATTCAATGTTTTCGCTAACCCTTTCAAAGTTGGCGTTCTTTCTTATCTGTTCGTAGGTGTCTTTTTTCAGCGAATCAAAGGAAATGTTCAGGTGGAAATTCGTGTTCTCCAATATCCTTTTTACCCTGTTGTTCAACACTGTGCCATTGGTTTGCACCGAAATACGCACCCCGGGGTTTATTTTCAGGATACGTTCCCATATATCGTAGTATATCTCAATCAAAAAGGGTTCACCTCCATAAAACTTCACTTCTTCCAGGTGCGGAATAAACTCTTCCAGTTGGTCTACAAATGCGGCATTGTATGGATTTTCAATCGGGGGGCGTTTTTCACGTTTAGCCCTTATCAGCGATGAAAAATCGCCATTGCACATTTCACACTCAAGGTTACACAGGTTACTCAGCTCAAACTCCATTACACTGGGGTAGCCGTTTTCATTTATCTTTTGTTCATCATACTGCTTGGCCTTCACGGCATCAAAGTTTCCGGCCTTTAGCTGGTTTTCGCAGCTAAAGCATCCCTGCGAAAGGTCGTTCTTTGATATAAACCCGCGCAGCTTTTGCGCACTTTCCCCCTGCCACATTTCTTTTATGCTCATGGCCGGGTACTCGCCCAGTATATATGTTTTGTTGTAGCAGCATACGGCAGCCCTTCCGTGGTGGAAAAAATACATGTTTTTGAAAGGCGCATAGCATACCTTTTGCTGGGGCCCCAATGGCCGGTGGGCATTGTAATCCTTTAATACCTGCCTGGCAATGCCGGTATTGCTTTTACTAAATATGTCAGTAATGCCCATTGATGTAACAAACAAAATTAACCAATTAATTACGCCCCCTGGCGTAATAACCTTTAAACCATCCGGCCATTTCGTTT
>DASZPC010000621.1:0-6170 GCA_035550455.1 Chitinophagales bacterium
ACAGGGTCAAGGTGTTACAATACATTTAGCGGCACTGTTATTGCCAGTGTTAGTTCAGGTGGTATTGCTCCGTTTACCTTTATGCTGAATGGTGTGTTACAATCAAGTGATACATTTACCCATTTAGCCCCCGGTGATTACACGGTGTTAGTAAGCGATGGAAATGGTTGTAACGGTTCACAGAACTTTAATATCAGTTCATCGCCTCCAATTTCGGTTAACGTTACTACAGATGATCGTGTAATCCTTACCGGTATGCAAACACAACTGGTAGCTACAGCCAGCCCGGCCGATTCAATTGTAAGATTTACCTGGGATCCGGATTCGCTGATTGATTTTTCGGGTTGTGCGAATGCAGCCGATTGTTCGAGCCCTTATGCAGCACCTTTGGTTACCACTACCTTTACAGTAACCGCCTGGACGGCCGATTCGTGCTATGCAAGTGATACCATTACTATTAATGTAAGTAATGAACCAGTTAGCTTTATACCAACTGCCTTTACACCTAACGGCGATAATTTGAACGACCAGTTCCATTTCGCAATTTTAGGTGCAACCAGCGTGGAGGTTACGATATTTGACAGGTGGGGCCAGCAGGTTTACTACAATGCCAACCAGGCCAATGGTATGGGCAATACCGACGGATGGGATGGAAAAGTGAATGGCAGCCAGGCACCAGCGGGTACCTATGTTTACCAGTTGAAGATTAGCTATTATGATGGCACTGTGAAAAATAAAACAGGAACAGTTACTTTGATGAGATAATATACCAGCCAACCCCGTGCAGCAGTTGCACGGGGTTTTTGGCTTGTTTAAGGATACACACACTATACTTAATTTAATAAACGGAAATGAGAAAGCATTTACACCCTGACACCGGTGCTTTCGCTAAAAAGTTGATGCTTTTAGCGAGCGCCATTTTGTTATTTAGTTTAAATAACATGCTAAATGCCCAGTGCGGATTAAGCAGCTATCAGCAAGGTTCTACCCTTACGCCTACAACATCATTTCAAACAGTAAATGCTGGTGGCGGCACCTACGTGGATTTTAACGTAACCCAGGGTAAAATCTACTCGTTTTATTACGGTAGCGGTACTGCGAGCAACGGTTATATATGGGATATGACCCTTTCCAGCTCGTCAACCACGCTTGCCTATAATAACTCTACCACCCCGCTGCGCGATTCATGGACAGGCGGTTCATCCTGTGCCAATCAAACAAGGCCGGGTTCGGCAGAATGGTATGCCACTTACACCGGTACAGTGCGTGTAAACGTGCATTCTTATTCAGGCAGTACGTGTTATTCCTATGTTTCGGGCCAAAACTCGTCAGTGGTTTATTATAAGGTGTGCCCTACTTCGGCTGACCCTGGAGATGGCTCTAATAACTGGAACGTGGATGCTTATGCTACCACCGACCTTTCCATTCCTAACAGCGATGCCCGTTATGGTTACTATACCGATAATATCAGTGGCCTGCGTTTTAAGAGCACCAACTATTGGGCATCGAACAGCACTCCGGCATCAGCTACGGGTTGGTCGGGATGTGCAACTATTGAACCGGAAAACTTTGTGGTTCGTGCCAGGCGCAAAGGGTTTACCTGCGGCGCTTATAAAGTGCAGATAAACTCGGCAGATGACCTGGTTAAAATTTATATTAACGGTACGGCCATTTATACATCTTCATCAACTATTAGTTCTGCCACAATTGTTGGAAATACTAACGGCTATGTATTGGGTACCAACGATGAAGTTGAAATCAGGTTTAATGGATTATGTTCTACTAACCAGGTAGATGTGCAATTGGTGGCGGTTACACCTTCTACATTAAGCGGTGGGGCTATTGCTGCCAACCAAACTATATGCACCGGAAGCACACCGGCAGCGTTAACTAATACCACAAGCGCCAGTGGTGGTTATAATACCACCTATGGGAATGGCAGCCTTACTTATGAGTGGTTTGCCCAACCCGGGTGTACCGGCGGTGCTACGGATTTGAACACACATACATCTACCTATTCGCCCGGTAATTTAACTACTACCACCTGCTATTACCGTAAGGTAACAGATGGCTGTGGTAATGTTGATTATGCTAATGTAGTAACAATTACTGTTAACCAGCCATCAACGGCGCCGGGTTCCATATCGGCTACATCGGGCACTATATGCAATGGCGGCAGCACAACACTTTCAGTAAACGGCGGTTCGCTGGGAACCGGGGCGAGCTGGCATTGGTACAGCGGTGGCTGCGGCACTACCTCGGTAGGTACGGGCTCCAGCATATCGGTTAGCCCCACCACCACCACAACTTATTTTGTAAGGGCCGAAGATCCTTCGCCTTGTTCAAGTAATACAACCTGTGCGTCAATAACCATAACTGTTAACAATCCTTCCACCGCGCCTACCGGTATAAGTGCTACCTCTACCAGTATTTGTAGTGGTAATAGCACCACTTTAACGGTACAGGGTGGTTCTCTTGGCACTGGTAGTAGCTGGCATTGGTACAGCGGCAGTTGTGGCGGTACCTCGGTTGGCACAGGCTCCAGCATATCGGTTACCCCTACTTCCACCACTACTTACTTTGTGCGTGCAGAGGACCCTTCGCCCTGCTCAAGCAATACCATTTGCGCATCGGTAACTATTACCGTAAGCCAGGCCTCTACTGCGCCTACAGGCATTAATGCCACTGCCAGCACTATTTGTAATGGCAACAGCACTACCTTAACGGTGCAGGGCGGCTCTTTAGGCACAGGCGCTTCGTGGAAATGGTATACCGGCACCTGCGGTGGTACGCCTGTGGGTACGGGCGCCAGTATTACGGTTAGCCCCCTAACCACTACCACGTACTTTGTTCGTGCTGAAGACCCATCGCCATGCAGTACTATTACAGCATGCGCTACGGCTACCATTACTGTAAACCAACCCTCTACTGCCCCTACAGGCGCCAGCGCTACAGCCACCACTATTTGCAATGGCAGCAATACCACCTTATCGGTAGTGGGCGGTTCCCTCGGAACAGGCGCTACCTGGCATTGGTACAGCGGAAGCTGCGGTGGCGCATCGGTAGGTACGGGCTCCAGCATATCGGTTAGCCCCACCACCACCACCACTTATTTTGTAAGGGCCGAAGACCCCTCGCCTTGTTCATCTAATACCATTTGTGCTTCGGCAACAATTACAGTAAACCAGCCTTCATCGTCCCCAAGTTCGGTTACCCCTTCGCCGGCTACTATTTGTAACGGTCAAAACTCTTCGCTTACCGTTAACGGCGGCTCGTTAGGAACCGGCGCAACATGGACGTGGTATGCCGGTGGTTGCGGCATTGGCTCTTCTATAGGAACCGGCAGCACTATAAATGTAAGCCCAACCACAACTACCGATTACTACGTGCGTGCCGAGGGTTCAGCGCCTTGCCCGGTAACTACCGGTTGCGCTTCGGCTACAGTTACGGTTAACCAGCTTTCTACTGCGCCTACAAGTATTTCAGGTACCACTGCAGTTTGTATTGGCGGCAATACCACCCTTTCGGTAGTTGGCGGTTCATTGGGAACCGGTGCTACATGGAATTGGTATAGCGGTAGCTGTGGCGGCACATTTGTTGGCGCCGGCCCATCAGTAACAGTTTCGCCTACAACTAATACCACCTATTATGTAAGGGCTGAGGGTACTTGTAACAATACAATCTGTGCATCGGCTACAGTAACTGTTAACCCTTTACCTAACGGTTCAATAACCGGCAGTACTTCGATATGCAATGGTAGTTCAACTAACGTTACATTCCATTTTAGCGTTGGTACAGGGCCATTCAATATCAGTTATACCGATGGCTCAAACGTTTTCACGCTTACCGGTGTGGTTGATGGGCAAACAGCTTCGGTTACGCCAGGTTCAACCGGCTCATTTATTTATTCATATACTTCTATTACCGATGCGAATGGTTGTGTAAGGACATCGGGCTTTGGAAGCGGTGCAACAGTAATTGTAACCCCGCTGCCTGTAATTGGTTCTGCAGTTCCAACCGCCGTATTATGTAATGGAGGTAATACCGGAACTATTACGATTTCTGCATCCAGTGGTACGCCACCTTATTATTATTCAATTGATGGCGGAAGCACTTACCAAACCAGTAATGTATTTACCGGCCTTACCATTGGTTCATACAATGTGGTGGTTAAGGATACTCAAAATTGTACACGTAATTATGTAAGTAACCCAGTAGTGGTTACACAACCTGCCGCTTTGGCACAGATTGATTCAGTAGTTAATGCAAGTTGTGCTAACGTATACGATGGTAAAATTACTATTGCAGCATCAGGCGGTATACGTCCTTACCACTATTCGCTAAACGGTGGCCCCAGCCAGTTAGGCAACCAGTTTACCGGCTTAAGTGCAGGTACTTATACTGTTGAGGTGATAGATTCAAACAACTGTACCAACGATTCAATTGTTACGATTTCTAATTCATATATTATTGGTGATTCGATACAGTCGCAAACGAATGTATCGTGCTATGGCGGTGCTGATGGCTCAGTTACGGTAGCTTTGTATGGCGGTACACCACCATACAGCTATTCTATTAACGGCTCTATATTCCAGAATTCGCCAACCTTTAACGGATTAACAGCGGGCAACTATGTGGTTACCTTGCGCGATTTCAGGGGTTGTACCGATTTCCTGAGTATAACCATAACACAACCCAACCAGCTTTCGATACATGTAGATACTGTAATTAACGTGTTATGTAATGGTACATTTACCGGTGGTATTAATATTACTGCAAGCGGTGGTACACCAACCTATACTTATGTGTGGAGCAATGGCGCCACCACCCAAAATGTTAGCGGCCTTGCTTCGGGTACATACACTGTAACAGTGCGCGATGGACATTCGTGCAGCACTTTTGCAAGCGCCACCATCAGCCAGCCTTCGGCATTGTTTGTAAATGTGTCTTCATACCATAACCTGAAATGTTATAACGACTCTACCGGTTCAATTAATATTAATGTTACCGGCGGTGTTCCTGCTTATTCATATTTATGGAGCAATGGCGCCACCACACAGAACTTATCGGATATTGGGGCTGCTAACTATTACGTTACAGTAACCGATGCCAATGGTTGTCAAAAAGTGGATAGCCAGTTGATTACCCAACCTGTGCAGTTAAGTTCGGTTATAGCCGATACTAATGTAACATGCTATGGAGGTTCGGATGGTGCTGTTTACCTTGGTGTAACCGGCGGTACCACACCTTATACTTACTTATGGGGTAACGGGGCCACTACCCAAAACCTGCTTAACCTAACTGCCGGTAACTATGCCGTAGTGGTAACCGATGCCCACGGTTGTGTAACCTCTAATGCAATTAACGTAACGCAACCACCAGCCCTTACGGCCGGCACTACAGTTACCAATGTGGGTTGTAACGGCAGCACCACTGGTGCAGTAACACTTACTGTATCGGGCGGTACACCTGGATATACTTATAGTTGGAGCAACGGCGCCACCACACAAAGCTTAAACGGTGTGGGTATTGGCACCTATACCGTAACCGTAACCGATACCCACGGTTGTACAGCTACTGCAAGCGGAACGGTAACCCAGCCGCCAGCCCTTACCATAGGCGGAACAGCTACTAATGTAACCTGTAATGGCGCAGCCAATGGTTCGGTAGCACTTACTGTAACCGGTGGTGTAACACCATACAGCTATGCATGGAGCAATGGGCAAACCACACAAAATGCAACCGGCCTGAGTGGCGGACCAATATCTGTAACAGTAACCGATGCCAATACTTGTACAATTACAGCATCGTTTACCATAAACGAACCAACTGCACTTGTGGCAACTGCTTCGGGTACTGATGTAACTTGTCATGGTGCGGCCAACGGTACGGCAACTGTTGCTGTTTCGGGAGGCACTACCCCTTATTCATATCAATGGAGTACCTTCCAGACTTCTCAAAGCCTTAGTGGTTTGAGCGGCGGTACATATTATGTTATAGTAACTGATTTAAATGGTTGCCACAGGCAAGATTCAGTAGTTGTGCATGAGCCTACTGCTATAAGCCATTCGGTTGCCATCACTAACGTGTTATGTAATGGCAATGCCAGCGGTGCAGTTAACCTTACCGTATCGGGCGGCACCCCTACTTACACATTTAGCTGGAGCAAC
>DASZPC010000622.1:0-5387 GCA_035550455.1 Chitinophagales bacterium
ATGCCGTTTTTGCTTTTGTAATCGTGGTAAGCGTATTTATCAATGCCAATCATTACCAGATAGGTTTGCATAGGCTTGTTCATTGCATAGTGCCAGGTACAGGTGCCATCGCGGTTAAGTTTCTTTCCCTTAAGGTCGCCATTGGAGATAACGGTGTAGGCCGTATCGAAAGTAATTTCAGTTTCGGTAAGCAGTTTATCGTCCACATCATCGTAGCAGGGAAACCAATAGCGGTTATCAATGCCCTGGCCCTGGGTCCATATTTGGTGACGGGTAAAGAAACGATCGTTATCGGGGTTTTTAGCGGTTACATTCCAGCCGATAAAATAAATGCCTTTACGCGGGGTTGCTTCGTAGGTGATATCAAGCTTATAGGATTTATTCCAATCCAAGGGTTTGTCAAAGCGGATGATTAAACCGGCGGAATCGGTTTCAAATTTGGCATCGGCTCCATTTAGAAGCACTTTATTAATGTGAATACCAGGTGCATCTAAAAACAGGGTATCAACCTGGTACTGTATAGGGCTGAAATTGTAATGCACCTCTCCTATTACCCGGCCTTCATGCACATCGAATTTTACATTCAGCAGCATGTGGGTAAAGTCGACATTATGCTCACGGATACGGCCTTCGGGGTCTCGGAGGTAGCAATCAGTAGAATCAGCAGCCTTAATTGTAAAGGGCGCGGGAAACAGCATTAAAAGCAGCGCAATGAAGCGCAGTATTGGAGAAATTTGCATTACCATAAATTTATCTACAGATGCAAATAAACCCATTTTGAAGGAAAGTAACATGTAGCAGAGCAATAACGCCTGAAAACCTTACTTCAACTTCTCAATTTTAACAAACCTGTTATTAAGTTTCAAGAAGTAAATACCATCGCTTAATTGAGCCGTGTTGATTTCGGTAGTATAAGTACCTACGCCAAGTTTGGTAGCGTTGTATATGTGTTGTAATAATTTACCGTCAACCGAGTATAAAGCAGCAGTAACTGTTTGTGCTTCGGTTAACTGTAATTTAAGCGTAAAGGCCGTGGCAAACGGGTTAGGATAAACCTGCAGGGCAATATTATTTTGAACAGTTTCGATACCGGTGCAGGTCTCCACCAAAAGATTAGCCGAAGCAGAGGCCGAACAGCCAAGCGTATCGGTATAAGCATAAGTAATAGCAAATGTACCGGTTCCGCTCTGTGCGGGGTCAAACATACCACCCATTACATTGCTACCGCTGTAAGCGCCGCCGGAAGGGCTTCCGCCGCTTAAAGCCAGTGCGCTGGCATCGCTGCAAAGAGTGTCAACCGGTAATTGAAGGGCCACAGAAGGCAGTTGGTTAATGGTAATATTAACCGAACCACTGGCCGAACAGCCAGAACTATTAGTTACAGTAACGGTATAGTTAGCGGTAGATGAAACAATAATAATTTGTGTGCTTTCATTGGTGTTCCAAGCAAAGGTAGACCCAGCATTGCCAGCATCAATAGTATCAGAACCACATTGGGTTTCATCAGAGCCCAGGCTAACAACAGGATTGGCACCAACTATAAAGTTGCCGGTGATGGTATCATTGCTGCTGTTTAAATCAGCGCCACCATTTGGCGAAGCAGAATATGCGGTAAAGATATGGCTACCGGTTGTTACGGCTGTAGCTGGAAGTGTTACAACTGTAGATTGTGACGCCCCTAACGAACCGGTCCAAACAAACAACTGCGGGTTGTTGCTATCAACAAAATAGTATATGGAATCGGTAGTAAGAGTGGTAGTACCAAGGTTACTTAGTGTAAGTGATGGGGTAACAGAATTACTGCAAACAGTTGCCCCCGGTGAAGTAAGCGAATTAAGGGCGGCATCGAGATTTTGAGGTGTTGCAGCAACTATGTTTATATTATCAATATAGGTTTCGTTGCCCCAACCACTTATCAGTTGGAAGTCGAACAATACATCGGGCTGGCCTATATAGGCATTGATATTTATTGAATCACGGCGCCATTGGCTTGATGTGGGCACAAAAGCGCTTGTAGTGTTAGATGCGGTAACAAGGCTTGCCCCACCTTTGGCGTAAATACGTGTCCATGAGAGGCCACAGTTGGTAGAAACCAGCACAGCCAGAGAGTCATAATGGGTATTGTTAAAGCGGGCATTAGCAACATCGAACTTTAAATACCCCGGGGTTGATACATTGGAAAGGTTAATATAAGGGCTTATCAAATCGGGCATTTCGCCAACAGTTGATGTGAAAGATGAATACTCATCAACCTTTGCAGATGCGGTAGATGTACCAAATCCATTGGCAGTTGTAGTCCGCTCCCAGGTATAGCCGCTGGTTGGGGTTGTAATAGTCCAACCGGTTGGAGGGAAAGTGGAGCCTTCGAAGCCTTCGGTAAACGGCGTATTTACAGGAACCGGCTGAATAATAGTAAAGCTGCTGTTAATAGAATCATTAGCCGTATTTTCATCAGTGCCGCCATTAGGTGCAGATACCGACACATAAAATGAATGGCTACCTGCAGTTGTAGTTAACGTTGGTAAAGTGATATTGGCACTGGCATTGGTAGTAAGTGAGCCACTCCAGTTGTACACCAAATCAGAGCCGGAATCGATATGATAATAAATAGTGGCAGATGTAAGCGTGGTGGTGCCGTGATTAGCTATGGTTATAACCGGGCTTACGATGGTATTACAAGTAGTGCCGGTTGGTGATGTAATAGCTGATAAGCCGGCATCAAGTGTGTAACTTACTGCATTCGGATCATATCCATCATTAGTGGTAGCGCCAGTATTGCCCGGATCCAGCCACTCCTTTAAGCGGGTTGCCGACGTTGATCCGGTATCCCATGATGTACAAAACCTACCGTAGTAATCCGATAAGTTAGAACCAGTAGCCCCGCAATAAGAAGGCCCCCCATAAAGCTGGCCTATAATGCGTTTATTTTGGTCAAAAAGCGGCGAGCCAGATGAGCCCGGCTCTGTAACACCGGTAGTCCACTGACCAATTTGCCAAACCTGTGCAGTACCATTCCCTGCATTGTATGATGTAGCAGAAACCGCATTATTAGCCTGTGAACACTTCTTTATATCTCCCTGCGGATGATGTATGCCCGTTACACTGGTAGCAGGTGTGCGGCTGGTAGTCCAACCGGCATAGAATACATTATAATTCGATGGCGGTGCACTACTCATTTTCACCAAATAAAAATCGGAGGTAGCGTTATTAGCAACAGTTGTACATCCGCTTATTGATTGTGAAGATGGACTAGATGTTGGATTGGTACAGCCAGGGGCTTCCCAGTTAAACCTAAACACCCATGTGTTATCGGCCGGGCCACAATGATTGGCCGTAAGTACGTATGGAGTGCCATCATTAGCCGTATTGTTCACCAGTGCACCAGAACAAAATTCGTTGCCCCCTGAAACCAGGCAAACAACTGCCCTTTTTTGGGTGGCCCAAGCGCTGAACTGCGAACAATTGATATTATACTCGCAGTTACCGGCATCGCCAAAGGCTTTCAAATAATTGGTTATGTCCTTGTAACCTTGTGTTACCCTAAATAGAGTGAAGGAGCCCTGGCCACGAACATTTTGTGGCTCGTCATACTCTACTATCACCTCATCAGTAAGCAACAGGTCCGCAGCAAAAAATTTATCGGGTAAATTATTTTTTGCCGTAAATGCGCCTAAAAGTTGCGAACCATCGGCGGAGTATATATACATCTTTGCACCTGCAGGCATATGAAAATTACTGAATGCCAGGTTGATACTATAGGCACCGGGCGCCTGAACTGCAATTTGCCACAATCTATCGCCGCTGGGCAGATTTACCCACCGGCCTGAATTATTGTAGTTGTAATTAACAATGTGATTATAGCCAAAGCGATAAGGTTTATCGGTATAACGACTGTTTACTTCATCGTCTTGTAAAAGCGAATCAGTATTTATAGCAGGCATTACCTCTGGCCGCAAATCTCCAACAGGTGCGAATTTAAACCCGGCAGGGGTTCCGCCTTCCGAGCGCTGGGCGTGTGTAATAAATGGGAAGAGTATTATAGCCAGTCCGGCTAACAAAAGGGCTTTAACAAAAAAACGCATCATGCTATACAAATTTACAAAGGCAAGTTTAAGGCATTTAGCCACGAATAAAAAGTGTAGTAACCGGTGGCAAATAACACACTATAAATCGTGCATAGTGTGTTTCCATTTAATATTGCACCCAATGCTTGGGCGCTGGCGCGGGTCAACGGCCTTACCGGCCAATACATCATCTAATGCGTTACGAAGGTCAGCTCCGCTTAGCGAGACTTTATTCCCAGGCCGCGAATCATCTAACTGGCCCCTGTAAACAAGTTTTAAGCTGGAATCAAACACATAAAAATCGGGTGTGCAGGCAGCATCGTAGGCTTTAGCTACCTGCTGGGTTTCATCATACAGGTAAGGGAATGAATACCCCAACTCCCCAGCGCTCTTTTTCATGTTCTGTGGAGAATCTTCAGGATGCGATTGTACATCATTTGAGCTAATAGCAACAAACTTTACTCCTTTGGATTGGTAATCTTGTGCTAATCTTACCAATTCCGGGTTTACATGCTTTACATACGGGCAATGATTGCAAATAAACATTACAACCGTTGCTACACCCTTAAAGTCGCCTATCGAAAAACTTTGCCCACTAACCGTATCAGTTAAACTAAAATCAGGGGCCTGTGTGCCCAGAGGAATCATATTAGAAGGGGTAAGCGACATAAAGTGATGTTAGTTTCTAAGAGGCTAAAATACGTAAACAACAACAGGAGTTTTTTGTTTCAGGCATAAAAAAAGCGCAGATTAATCTGCGCCTCATTGTGCACCCGAAGGGAGTCGAACCCCTAACCTTCTGATCCGTAGTCAGATGCTCTATCCAGTTAAGCTACGGGTGCATTAATTTAAAAGGAGCGCAAATATAGAAATTCTGCCAAAATCTAAAACCCGGATTTACATCTCTACCCCAAACTTATAAACGCACGTTGAATGATAAACCTGGCCTGGATTTAATACTGTTGATGGGAACCCGGAATGGTTGGGCGAATCGGGATAATGCTGGGTTTCCAGGCAAAACGCCGTTCTAAACGTATATGGCACACCTGCTTTACCTATACTTATGCCGTTCAAAAAATTGCCTCCATAAAACTGCATACCCGGCTCATTAGTATACACCTCCATTACCCGGCCACTGGCTGGTTCAACAACTTTTGCCGCCAACCATAAACCCTCTGCGTTAACAGGCGTTTTGTTCAATACAAAATTATGATCGTAACCATGCCCGTATTCAAGCTGCCTGTCCGAATTATTTAAATCGCGGCCTATAGGTTTTGCCGCCCTGAAATCGAAAGGTGTTCCACCCACGTCTGTCACCTCGCC
>DASZPC010000623.1:0-2934 GCA_035550455.1 Chitinophagales bacterium
TCGTAGCCTCGGGTTACCGTTTTTTCCGCTTATAAACCAGGTGGCCCGTGTCATCCAGTTTTTCATAATCCCTGTGGATTAACAACTGGTAAAAGAGCAATAAGGCAGCAATACCAAGTAAAACATAAATAATATCCATAACTTATGGGGTTGTTGGGTAATGGGTGTTATTAAATCGTAAAATGCAAATCCTGTTATAAATACTACTAAATACAGCGTATATCAGCACAAACACGATTATCAAAAACCACCGCCGTTTGCTCAAAAAACCTGCCAAAAAACCTCTATATCTTTTTTGCAGCTTAATTCTGCCTTAAAATCATGATAAAATACACCACACATCTTAGTGGTAGTGCAGTACTCTAATTATAACATCAGCCTTGGGGGGAATATAGTAAAGGCTTAACCCGGTTTTATCCAATTTCAATCCATCAAATTTAACAAAAAAGGCAAATTACCAAGTCTGCCTGCTATAAAGCTATCCACATAAGCCACAGCGGCTGTAGGGTAACCTACTTAAAACGAACACAATAAACTTTGCTTAATTTGATTTTTGGGGAAGGCTCAGGGATAAAACAAAACAGTTGGTAGCAGCCTAAGCTATTACCAACTGTTACACATAAGTGCCCAGGAAGGGACTCGAACCCCCACACCTTGCGGCTCTCGCACCTGAAACGAGCGCGTCTACCAATTTCGCCACCTGGGCGTCATCAGAAGCCAAAATCCCGAAACAACGGGTTCAGCACTTCATTCAGAGGACTGCAAAAGTATTTTTTCTATTGAAATTTAAAAACCGGCTTGTGGGCCTTAAATATTTCCTGCCCATCTGTTTAGCCATTTCCTGCCTGTAAATAACAGGCATAAAAACAGCCATAATTTGTAGGAAAAGGCTATCTTTGCACTCCATTTTTTAAAACCAGTATTTTTAATAACCAAACTCACGTTCCGGGGTGAGAATAAAAAATAACCAGGAGGGACTCAAAATGAGTGATATTTTAGAAAACGGCGTGCAAACCAGCACAGCTTTTGATGATTTCGAGTGGTCGGTTGATAAGCGCAACGTTGTACGCTATACCGATGAAGAAAAGAAAAAATACGACGAGCTCTATTCAGGCACTTTAAAAACCATTGAAAATGATGAAATCGTAAAAGGCACCGTAGTGGCTATTACTTCATCAGACGTGGTGCTGAACATCGGTTTTAAGTCTGACGGCCTTGTGCCCCTTACTGAATTCCGCGATGTGGAAGACCTGAAAATTGGCGATGAATTTGATGTTTATGTTGTTAACAAGGAAGACAAAAAAGGTATACTGCAACTAAGCCGCAAAAACGCCCGCATGCTTAAAGCATGGGAGCAAATTGTGGAGGCCAACAAAACCGGCGCAGTGGTATCGGGTAAAATTACTTCTAAAACCAAAGGCGGCCTTATTGCCAATGTATTTGGCCTGGAAACCTTCCTTCCTGGTTCGCAAATTGATGTTAAGCCTATTACCGACTACGATATTTACGTAGGCAAAACCATGGAATTGAAAGTGGTGAAGATCAACGAAGCCATTAAAAATGCCGTGGTATCGCACAAAGCCCTTATCGAGTCTGATATTGAATCGCAACGCGAGGCTATTATCGGCAAACTTGAAAAAGGCCAGGTACTGGAAGGCACTATTAAAAACATTACCGACTTTGGTGCATTTATCGACCTTGGTGGTGTTGATGGCCTGCTTTACATTACCGATATTTCATGGGGCCGTATTTCGCACCCGAAAGAAGTGCTGGAACTGAACCAGAAACTGAATGTGGTGGTGTTGGATTACGATGACAACAAGAAACGTATTTCGCTTGGCCTGAAACAATTGCAACCACATCCATGGGATACCCTGGATAAGGAAATTGAAATTGGCAGCAAGGTGAAGGGCAAAGTAGTAAACATTGAAGACTACGGCGCGTTCCTTGAAATTACCCCGGGCGTTGAAGGCCTTATCCACGTTTCAGAAGTTTCATGGAGCAATACCCCTATCAACAGCCGCGAGTACTTCCACTTAGGCGATGTGCATGAAGCTATTGTAATGACCCTTGACCGTGAGGAAAGGAAAATGTCGCTTTCATTAAAGCGCCTTACCGAAGACCCTTGGTTGAAGATTGCCGAGAAATTCCCTGTTGGCACCCGCACTAAAGGCGTGGTAAAAAACATCACCCCTTACGGTGTGTTTGTTGAACTGGCAGAAGGCATCGGCGGTATGGTACACATTAGTGACCTTTCGTGGATTAAGCGTTACAACCACCCTTCGGAATTTACCAAAGTAGGCAACGAATTGGATGTGGTAGTACTTGATATTGACAACGAAAACCGCAAACTTACTTTAGGCCACAAACAAATTGAAGAAGACCCATGGGATACTTTTGAAACCGTATTCCCTATCGGTTCTGTTCACGAGGCTACCGTGCTGCATGTTGACGATAAAGGCGCTACTATCCTGTTGCCTTACGGCCTGGAAGCTTTCTGCCCAAAGAAACATTTAGCTAAAGAACAAGGCGGATTTTTAGCTGCTGACGAAAAGGCCGAATTCAAAGTACTTGAATTTAACCGTAACGATAAGCGCATCCTTGTTTCACATGCCCGTATTTGGGAAGATGTAAAACGCGAGACTACCGAAACTGAAAAGAAGGAGAAGAAAACAGAACGCGAAAAAACTTCAAAAACAGTAAAGAACCTGCAAAAGAACGTGGAGAAAACCACCCTTGGCGATCTTGGCGTTTTAAGCGAACTGAAAGAAAAGATGGAGAACTCGCAAAGAGCTGCTGCCGATGAAGCAAAAGCCGAAAGCGAAAACACCGATACTGAAGCTACAGAAGGCGGCGAAGAAAAAGCCCCTGAATAAAAATGTAGCAACTAACACTAAAGCCCCGCCCATGAAAGCGGGGCTTTTTATTTTTGTA
>DASZPC010000624.1:0-3405 GCA_035550455.1 Chitinophagales bacterium
GTGCCCAGTGTATTGCTATGGAAAGTGGTATTCAGGTCAAGTATTATTTTGCCTTCCGGCGCTGGCTTTTCCTCAATTACGTTCAATACACCGCCTACGGCATCGCTGCCGTACAAAATACTCATGGGGCCTTTTATTACTTCCACATGGTCCACCCCCATATCGCTTAGGCCAAGCCCGTGCTCATCCTGCCATTGCTGGTTATCAAACCGCAGGCCCGAGATAAGTGTCAAAATCCGGTTGCCATATAAACCCTGTATCACCGGTTTTGAAATAGCAATACCGGTAGTTAATTGGCTTACTCCCGGTATTTTAGTTAGTCCATCCGACACATTAAATGCACCGTTCAGCCGCATATCTGCTGCGCTTATGCTTTTAATATTCGCCGAGGTTTCCCTTAGCTGCATTTCGCGGTAGCCGGTTACCACTATATCGCTATGGGTTAAAGTATCCTGTGCCCGGGTTATTAAACCACTAAGCAGCAGTACACACCATAAAGGGGGAAGAAACTTTTTCAACTCAATATTTTTAAACAGAAAACAAGCACCGGCAGGTGGTACAAGGCAAGCGTGAATATGCCATGCGCATAAAGGGCTATAGCGGCCCTTGCCGGTAATAAAAAGTATTAGCCTGCAAAATCAGGCGGGGGGGATAGAAGGGATATAACAGAGGAATTTAAAACGTCTTTATCGCAAATTACAATGCGTTCAACTTTTTCTGCAATTAAAAAACCGGCATTGTAAGTGCTGTGGGTAAACTGTTGCATAAAATGCTCCAGCAGGTTCTTTAAGGGCTGGTTACAACTGTCATTGCTGGTTTTACCTGTAAAGAGGGTAATAAAATTATCCAACAGTTCGTTTTCAGCATCGTCACAGGTAACATCCATTACAACCTTACCATTTGCTTCTTTAATGCTGTTTACATCATATAAAACACCATTCCGGCTAAACTCTTTTCCTTTTTCGCGCCACTGCAAATGCTGGTAATCGTAAGTGCTTAGTATTAGTGCTTGCTGGCCGGGTTGTGTGCGGGCTACTGAAAAAGATGCCTGTTTTATTTCCCCCTGTTTTACAACAAAAGCAAAGTAAAACCCAAACAGGTTAAACATTATAAGGCCAATAATAGCAAGCGTTGATACAACACGCATCGGGCACGAATGTACTAAAAATTGAAACTTTGCCTTAAATGTTAGTCTACTTTACCCTTACATAAGGTATCAAAGCTTAAACCACCTCCCCTTTCGTCAATTTAACATAAAAGCTGGTGCCAACATTTTCCTTCGATTCAAACCACATATCGCCCCCCGCGCCCTCAATAATCTGTTTAGAAATAGCCAGCCCAAGCCCGGTGCCCGATGATTTAGTAGTAAAATTGGGTACAAAAACCTTGTCGTACAGGCTTTGCGCTATGCCTGTGCCATTGTCGTTCACCGAGGCAATTAGCCATTCACCCTCTTCTTTTACATGAATATCAATAAAGCCTGTCCTGTTTTCAGGTATGCTTTGTATGGCGTTTTTAACCAGGTTATTAAACACACTTACCAATTGGTTTTTATCGGCAAAAACCATTGGGGTTTCACACTCGCTGCTAAACGAAATAGTAACCCCTTCCTCGCGGTTAAATAAATCGGCAATTGAACGCAGCAGTTCGTTCAGATTTATTATCTCATTCTGTGCCTTCGGCATCTTGGCAAACGACGAAAAAGCTGTAGCTATTGATGAAAGGTTCTCTATCTGCTCTTCCAGCGTTTTCGTTACCTTTTTAGCCAGTTCCTCAATATTTGGTTTCCCTTCATCTATCGCCCGTTGCAGGTACTGTATGCTTAGCTTCATAGGCGTAAGCGGGTTTTTAATTTCATGGGCAATTTGCTTCGCCATCTCCCGCCATGCACTTTCCCGTTCGCCACGTGCCAGCTTTTGCGCACTGTGTTCCAACTCGGTAATCATTTTGTTGTACTCGCCTATCAATACTCCAATTTCATCGCGGCTCTTCCATTCTATAGGTTCGTTCTTTTTATTCAGGTTCAGTATACGTAGCTTTTCACTAATAATAGTAAGTGGCCGGGTTATCGAGTCTGAAATAAAATAGGCCAGCAGGGCAGCGCATATCAGCAGGAATATGTAAACATTCATCAGCGCTACTAAAAACGATGACACCTCATCGCTTATATCTTTGGCCCGTTCAAAATAAGGAATGCCCAGGTAAGCTATGGTTTCGCCACTAACATTCCGCAATGGGGCATAAACACTCAGGTATTTTAAATCGCCTATGTGCTCCTGCCCGGTAAATTGCGCACTCATGCTACCTTTCAAATCAAAAAAAGCATCAGGCTCCATTTTTCGCGAAATCAATCCTTTATAATAAATCGAAGGTTGCGATGACAGCGCCAGGTTCCCGTCGCGGTCATAAAGGTTTATATCCACATCATGTATTTCAGCCAGCCTGGCCAATTCAAGGCTTAGTTCATCATCCAGCCGCTCATAGTCCAGCCTTTCATGGTCGTATTTAAACTGCCGAATAAAATATTCCAGGTTGGCGTGTACAACTTTCTCTTTACGCATCAACCGGTCACTATAAAAGTTATCGTACTGGCGGCTGAAAAAACTAATAGTAATAAACCCGATGATGACAAACGAAATAACAATCATAAACAGCATCGAAAAGTTGATGCGCGAGCGGAAAGAAAGCGTAAAATCGAAAATAGAGCCGCGCTCACCATTTTGCCCTACTAACAAATACCACAACAGGTAAAAGAAAGCCACCGTAATAAAGAAGAACGAAAACAGGTACGAAAATGTAGCCACCGGCTCAAACAGTCCCTCCTGCCCTATCGTTACCACTACTTTCATATCATTCGGAAACCGGTATATAATATGCTCCCAGTCGCCTATATCAATAAACGCATACTGCTGTCCGTTAAACTGAAAATCTTTATTCCAGTAGTACGTATAAGGGTAGTCGCCATGTTGTATCACCAGCCGGTCGTGACGGTATATAGCGTAGTCATAAATACTGTTGCCCGATTCTGACGATACATTTTCGCCCAACAGCAATTCAGGGTAAACATTCTGCCCATAGTAAACCTTGGGTATCAGGTGCAGGGCAATGGAGCCCAGCTTCCCCGAATCGTCAGAGAAATTAAAAAACGCGTAGTACGAGTAATTCTGTGTGGTATCGCTTACAAAGTAAAGCGCATCGCTGTGCATGTTATCAGTATCAAGCAGGCTACAGTAATAATCAAGTGTAAGCGAATCGCGGCCTTTTACCTCCCTGCCTTCTTTGTCAAACCCATACGCCTTAAAATCGTACCGGTTATAATAGCCGTTCAGGTAAAGCGAACTAATACGCGATGTAACATCCTTTATGCTTATATCTTTACTCTTGAAAAAATTCTTCAGGTAAGCA
>DASZPC010000625.1:0-15343 GCA_035550455.1 Chitinophagales bacterium
TATTGTAACATAGGGCATCGGATAATTAGAGTCCGATGGTTGGTTTCGTACATTCCCGTTTTCATCGCAGGTAAAATTCAGTAGGCTTTCTATAATGTTCGGCAGGTTAATATCTTGCCTATCGGCGGTTGAATTGTAGAACTCCTTGTTATATCCACCCGCAATGTTATTGACAGCAATTTTTACACGTCGTTGTAAAAACTTTGGCCATGCATCAGTTTGATTATCGGAAAGGAATCCATTTTGTATATAGTCCCTGGCCTTATCACAAATAGCCCGCCAATCATCTGCCAAAGGTTGGTCATACGATCTTAGCCTGGTATAAAATGTCTGAAAGTTTTGAAAAAGCTCCAGATAGGTAAACCAGGTCGTCTTTCGTGAATTACCATTGTTATAAGTTGTGCCAGAATCGGGATCTGTAAGTGAAATTGCATCATTATAGGTAACTACATCGTTCGCTGTTAAACCAGTATAATCATAAAGCTTATTGAGTATATCTGAATACTTGTGATTGTTTGATATGAAATCTCCATCTCTGAATTGAAGATGCCTCAATCCAACTGAACAAATAGCCCTCATGTAATAATCTAAATCCTCGAACCTGGCAATTACTGGATAAGAGTCATTTGGATCAGATGGGCGCACCAGATTACCAGCCCTGAAAACTGTATTGTGTGCCCTGGTACCGCCAGCAGCACTTGTAAGAAACTGAACATCCTGGGTAGGCAGGTTTAAGCAAACAGTACCTATAAAAGGGTCATCGTTCCAGGTTGCCTGCTCCCAGCGGCCGGTATCAGTTGGGCCAAATGTACGGTACACATAGTATTTTAAGTCTTTTGACGGCAAGGCAAATACAATTTCGTCATATAAGCCACTTGCTTTTGCCGACTCTACGAAGGAAACAACCTTTCGTATAAGATTCCTTGATTTGCCGGGGGCATAAATATCCCAGTTATTGTTTTGCCATTTTTTGCCAAGTTGGTTCAGGAAATTAACCATAATATCTCCTGTTTGGCTATTTTGTATCATTAACTTAGGGGCAGCATCAGTGCGATTACGCTGTAAAACCTGGATACTTGTATAGTCAGTATTATCCGGTAAGTCAAGGTCGCTTGAATCAGTATCCCAGCTATTTTTATCCAGGTCGTATTTTATAAAAACAAGCTTGGGCGCAAAATCCTGTATAACAGTAGCAAAAAGAAAAATATAACGGGTTACGGTATTCTCATAAACCGGCGACCCAATAAGGCTGGTTACGTTATCGCCCAATCCGGTAATAGGCTGCCAGTACGAGAAATCATCCATCGTGTTTTGGCCCGAGTAACTACGGGTGGAAAAATATGCTTTACGCGTTTTAGTAGATATGGCAAAGGTAAAGAAGGTACACTCCACATTCTGAATAGTGCCGTTAGTACAAGCATCGTTATTAATGGTAAGGTAGGCTGAGCAGGTACACTGAGGGTCAAGGTTGGCAACATCCTCATAATACTTTGAATAATCTTTGGCAGCATTACAGGCATCGGCAGGCGTTAAACGGTCATTCCCTTGCACATTATCAATCAGGTCTATAAAGGCGGGCGATTGCCACTTACGCAGGGTAGGCAGCAACAGGTTTTCAGGGAACATGAAAACGAACATTGCTGCACGCCAGGTTGCGTATGAACCCATCCATGCCCACTCCTCTTCAAAATTGTTAGCATCAAGGGTAAAATCGAGCGAGATACCTGGTATTATAGGAAGGGGGTCGAGGATGCCCGCGCTTTTACGCCAAACAAGTTGCTGCAGGGTATCAATCGCCTGAGATACACGGGTGGTTTTTTGGCAACAGCGTATATTAAAATCAACCAGCAACCTATCGCTCAGTGCCTTTGCGTTCTGTTCCAGGGTATTGCCTTCTGTTCCAAGCAGGTTAACTAATGCATCCTGGTAATATAAAAGCACATCGTCTTCTACATCTGATACAATGTTGCTCATTTGCGTATCAACATCTGCAAGCTGGTCAATCCTGCCTTTCAGCTTTTTCTCCCAGTTGGTCCTGTCCTTCCAGGTTGCGCGCCATTGTGGAAGCCTGTTATAAAAATCCATGGGGTCTGGTGCATACGATGTGTCCGGCACTATAAAGAACATTGGGCTTATCAATATGCCATCTGCCTGTTCTTCTGTATTCCAGGCGCCATGCCATTTCCATTGCTTATAGGACTGCACCAGTATTGAATAAAAATCAGTTATCTCCTCTTGCAGCATGTGCGAGTACCCCACGTCCTGCACCAGTGTTTGCAGGGTAAGCAGGCGCTCATAAGCCGCTTCGGTAAGAAACAAATGGGCCAAATCAGGCCTTATATCCTCGCCATTATCTTTTCGTGCTTTCAGGTTATTGAAATATCCGGCATCGGAAACATTAAGGGCTGCTTCAATAATAGCATTAATACGGTCTGAATCTGTGCCAGTATAAGGAGTATTGGTTAAAAAAGATATTTCATTGTCAATTTCTATACCCCTGTTAACCCATAAATCAAAAGTATTACTGTTTATAGTAGCAATGTCGGTGTCAAAAACCGAATCGGGATCAATTGCAGGTTTGCGGTTTTTATTTTTTAGCGCCACAATCCAGTTGCCCCGGTCATCCGCCGAAGCCCGCCATTTAGGTAAAACTGCCTTGCTTGCCAGCCACCAATTTTCGCTTATGTTATAGTTAGTTGAATGAATACTAAAACTGGTACCAGTTTCAACTGCATTCCATAATCCAGTCAAGCGCCTCTGCCGGTATGCATCGCTTAAAATACCAATAGCTACCACCATTTCGGCCTGAGAAGGCGGATTTGTTGAATTAAAGCGCGCCCGCAATTGCATCAAGGTTTGAAAACTAGCCGCTGTAAGCTTCAGGTTATTAACAATAATGCCTAATGCTTTTAGGCTGGTAGCCTCGTCTATTGAGTTCAGATTGTTAAGCAACTGACTTAAATCAAACGTAAGGCCGGTATTGCTCACACCATCGCCCAGAACAATATTCATCAAAGTAGGCAAACTCGCATTACCTATTTTAGAAAGATAGGTGGTTATATTACTAACCTGGGTCTGCCTTGTATTCCACAAATTTATTGCAACATCACCAAATCTGTATTCGGGCAAATCGTTTAAACTTACCCTGGCCGGGTCAATTAAAGGCGCTGTATCAGAATTATACAGCGGAATATCCCCATCCTTAGGTGAAGTAAACGAAATCCAAAACTGCGAATAATACAGGTTTATACTATTTGCCGCTTCTTCAGCAAGCCAGTGATAGTGGTAGTAGTTTTTCAATACCAGTGTCATGATATTGAATAATTCCGTGTACTCTTCATCTGTAACCCGCGAAGAAAGGTCCATTGGATGCTCCAGGGTGTACTTTTCATATATATCAACCAACCTGTGAAAAGCTTCTTTAGGCATCATATAAGTTGCTTCTAAAGCAGCTATTTCATCGTCGGTCATGCCTGCTATAAGGGCATCGCGCTTGGTTATCAGGTCGCCAAAGCTGGTTCCATACCAGGGCGAGCCCGGGTAGCCCGATGGCAGGCTAACACTGCCAGAATAGGAATACACCAAAGAAGAAGCAGAATGGGTAGAAGTAGAACCCAGCGGGGCAGTTATAAAATCCTGAAAAAATGTAAGAATATCCGGCCGGGCATATAAAAGGGGAGTTGTTTTGATGAAGGACAGATACTCATAAGGCATAGACACCGGTACGCTACTGGATTTAATAACCTCCTCAACGTAAATATTTGTTGAAGTGCCAACAACCGAGAAATCAGAAATTGTGAAATTAGCGTCATCTACATTGCCAGTACTTCCGGTTATAGTAATGGTATTACCCACCACCAGTTCATCAGTTAAATCTTCATTTACGGTAAAGTATTTATTGGCTATATCAATAGCGCTTACAGATATTAAAACACTGATAGTACAAGACGAGGTACCGGTTGCAAAAGAATTTGGGGTATCAATAGTATAATCTACAGTACTCCCGGTAGTAACAACATACGAAGTACCGGGGTCAACAGCACCTGTGGGGTTACGCTGATTTAGGGTAACCTGTAATTTATTCGTGCCATTGTCAATTATAATATTGGCATTGCCAGTCGGAAAATCTGTGGGGTTGGCATAAAGCTTGGCCAGCCAGTTATCTGTATCATTAGGCAGCGAAAAGGTAATTGTTCCCGCTTTGGTAATGGTAACCGATGGGAAAGATATTATCAGCTGCTGGTTATTAGCATTAGGTATATATTCGTTGATAACAATAGTTGATTTGTGGGTGGCAGAGTTATATGCCACAGAGCTTATTGACTTGGTAGTAGATTGATTAGCATCGCCCAAACTTAATACAGGTGAGCTATAGCCTGAGAAACTATATCCAAGATAAGTATCAATACCGCTGAGATTAAGTCCACTGAAATACAAGGTCCTATTACCAAGTTTGGCATCGGTAACCCTGATATTATCTTTTACATAATCCATCTTATACCAACCTGAAGGCTTGTTAAGAATACTGCCAGTATCAAAACTTGCGGCCGCATTCGAACCCACAGTTACAGAAGGTCCAGTTGTAAAAGATTCAACCGTACCATCGAAATTGTAAATATTTACATCCTTACTGCTTGCTTCTGTGCCCAGGTCAAAATCTATTAGCACAAAATCATTTGACACACTTACAGTTACTCCTGAAAAAGTATCCTGAAAATATAGCCGGGCCCCTGAGGGAATACTGATTTCAGAATTCAGGCTATCACTAACAGTAATATCAGAGCTGCTAACCGAACTTACCTTGTATTTCCCATCATTGCCGGCGGTGCCCCAAACTTCAATATAACTGCCCTGTGATACAGATGATAATGTTCCGGTAACCGTGAAAATATTAGCAGGCGAAGCGCTGATAGCCGATATAGATAAAAAATCTATGTAATTAATTTCATAAGTATATCCTGTACCGGCAGGCATATCTGGCACACTATTAACAGTAATAACCGTATCGGTAGCAACTGTAACCGAAGAAACCCGGCATTCTAAAAATGTTTTCGCAGCGGTGGCAGTATAAGTGGCAACAAGGGTAATAATTGACCCCTTGCTTATAAAATTAGCAGCCGTGGCACCTGTTATTGTTATTTGAAGCTGCCCTGGTACAAACCCTGGCGTCCAGTTGGTTTTGTCTTCAAAATAATTGCGCCATATATTATCAATATAATTCCTGCGCTTCACCCATATTGGGAATACCTTATCGGTTGTATCGGCTGGCTTGGCACTTAAATCATCTATGGTAACAAAGTCGGGGTCAATTATTGGCCTTACTTTGCTATTAAAATCATCAGTGGGGTAATCCTCAATAACCCAGTTATTTTTCAGCCATTGCTTTTTCCAAAGTGCAATTTGCGGGGTAGGAATATCAGGAGTAGTATAAAAATTCCTGTATACACTACCAAAGCCAAAAAGGTTTTCAAGTAAGGTTAATTTAGCCTGGTAGCCTACAGTATCGGTTGGGTCTATCTGAGATAGGTCAATAGTAATTGCGGCAATAGTATCGGCAGTGCCCGGGTAGGAAGTTACTATAGCCATATCGTCAGCTATTTGCTGCTTCAGGTCTGCATCGTTCCGGGCTTCCCGCAACGTATCGTAATCAGCTCCCACTTCATTTAGCAAGGAGAAGTACAGCCTTTGGAAGAAATCCTTTTCTGCCTCTACAAAAGCCGATTCCAGGCAGGAGTCTCCTGAATCACCGTAATGCATTCTGTACCACTGAAGTATTTCAATAGCCACCCGGTAATGGCAAATGTTTTCATGCAGTTGGTCGCACGAGGTGCGCATATCGCCAAATGGCTGGCCAAAAATATTTTGCAGATCAGTTAGCGTTACTGAGCCATTTACATAGCCTGCACTGGCCTGTTGAGGGGTATATACCTTATCTAAATGGTTTGTTGTGTATTGTATTAAATCAGATAAATAAGCAAACGGGCTTGTGCCGGTTTGGCAATCATCGCACTCACACTTCTCTTTAATAGAATCTATTACCGTTTGCAGCGTGTCGTATGGCTTAGGTTGGCCAATATGGTTTTGCAATGTAAGCCGGCTTGCCACTACATTACTTAAAAAGCCGGCCATTCCGTGTGCCGACTTATGTAAACTAAGAATAGCAGCAGGCTTAGCGTCAACTGTCCCTGCTATATCATTGGCAAACTCACTTCTGTTTGAGCGGCTTATTTTATAAAGCGAAGTATAGCCTTTTTGAACAGCCGCATCATTTAGCCCATAGTTTTTAGATATCAGCTCAATTTGTGCATGGGCATCCAGTTTTAAAATAGTATCTCTATCAGGATCATACTCCGTTCCTTTCAGTGCTGAATCGTTTTGTAACCCGCCTACTCTCCTGATATCATACAAACTTTCAATTTTCTTATCGGTTAAAAAGGCATTTAATAATGGCGAAGGGGAAATATTTATTTTCGTGGCTAAATCCGATATAGAAATTGAATTCTTGCCCTGGCGTGAAGGAATATCAACCGTTACTTTAATGGCTTCCCCTTTATCGTTCAAATCAGATGACGGTACCGATATACTCGTAACAACATTACCATCATCATCAAGCACATCCAGCCTAATACCAAGATCACTGTCGGTTGCTGACAATATCATCAACTCTTTAGTGGCTTCCAGAGAGAAATTCACATAACCATAATCATTTGTTATGGCTGTGCCTAAATCCTGAATAGTAGCTTTTGAAGCATAACCAACGGCCTTCAAAAATTGACGGGAATATGGAACCTGTTTAGTATCCAGTAATTGAAACAGGAAATTAAGCTGGTCCGGTACTTTTTCATAATAGGATATATCAATGTGCAAATAAAGTGTAACACTATTGCTTCCTGTCTTCAGGGTGGTTGCCAATTCAGGGTTATCTGTGCCCTTAGCCGCATTTAAAGTATATGGCAAATAAACATCGCCATCCTTTACTCTGAATACCATTTGGTGGGTCTCACCAGACGGGCCATCGGTGCTAAATGTGTAAATAAATTTATTCTGGCTATCGGTAACTGTACTTCCGGCAAACTCGTCATACAGCACACCGTTAAACCATAGTTCAATTGTTTTACCTGCAAATGAAAAATTGAGATCCGATCCAGGCAATATATCAATGTCTGCAATTGTACCATTAACTGTAAAAACATTCCTAACTGGCATATATATTTTTTTATACGTTAAAAACTATTCCAACTTGCTTTTTACCATGTTTCCTGCTTTTTCAAAGGTCAATAACAGCAGCTTTAAAATCAACAGTAGTACTACTGATTTTTAAAATTCAGTAGTACTACTCACTACATAATGCATTGCAGATACAAGCATATATGCCTCCCATAATGGTTACTTATTTAAGCCAAGGCCTTTATTACAAAAAGGGTAGTTATGACCAGCTCGGGTATTATACAGGAGAGAATTAATACTCCATGTCAACAATGAGGGCTTTATAGTTAAAGTGTAAACTATTATAAAAGGGGGCTCATTTATGCCCTTATTACAGGCTATTAACACAATAGCATATATTGGCTACAGCAATAAACCATGTACTTATGCGGACTAAGTTAGCCTATACCTCGTTGTAGTAAATAAAAAATCAGAGAAAATACGTAAATCGGTTATTTTATTATTTACAATTGCATATACTTTATTTTAACAATGGCTTAATTTAATATTGAAATAAATTACCGAAAATTAGCTTTTCATACCTCATTACCCGACCCTGACAAAGCATAATTTAACATGGAAATAAAGCTGATTGTAGCCGACGACCATTCCCTTTTCAGAAAAGGGTTGATTGCCTTGTTAAGGGATTATACAGGAATAAAAATTATAGGTGAAGCAGAAAGCGGCAGACAGCTCATAGACATCATTAACGCTGAAAAGGAAAGCATTGATATAATCCTTCTAGACCTTGCAATGAATGATCTTAGCGGTTATGAAATTTTGAAAAAATTACGGAAAGACAAGTCGCCCATAAAAACGTTAGTTATATCTATGTACGACGACAACGTTTCTATAAGAAAAGCATTTGAAGAAGGGGCCAACGGCTATTTGTATAAAGGCGCCGATACCGAAGATATATTTAAAGCTATTAAAAGTATAACAGAGAAAGGCTTTTATTTTAATGAAAAAGCCAACCTTGCACTATTTAATAAAACCACACCAGAGGGAAAACCCCGTATATTAAACACCAAAGCCTCCATTAAATTCTCGGATAGAGAGATAAAAATAATCCAAATGTTCGGCGATGGCCTCAGCAACTCTGAAGTTGGCGAAAAGCTGTTTATCAGCCACAGGACTGTTGAAACCATAAGGCAACACATGATAAAAAAAGTTGGAGTAAGAAACGTTATTGGATTGGTACTTTTTGCAGTTAAAAACAGACTGATTGATATTTCCTGATTTTAAAAATACAGGAATTGCTTGCATCAACTACATGCAAATAACTTTAGTTTATGAATTCCTGAACAAACAATCTAATCCAGCAATAACTTACAAAGGCAACCAAGCCAGCATCGAACTCCGGCCTCACTGATTAAGAGTAAGAGAGCCCCACACTGTGTCATCATGTATTCAAAACAAACCCGAAAGTAGTCCCATTCTTATCAATACTTTCAACCCAAATTTTGCCGCCTTGGGCCTCAATAAACTCTTTGCTTATGGCTAATCCAAGGCCTGTACCGCCCTTACTGCCGGGTACTTTAAAATAACGGTCGAATACCCTTGAAACATATTTAGCATCAATACCAGAACCATAATCTTTCACCGCAAAGTAAACCTGCTCGTCCTTTTTACCCGCGCTTATTTCAATGAGGCCGTTTTCGTACGAATACCTGATAGCATTGGTAAGCAGGTTTACCATTACCCAAACCGTTTTGTCCAAATCGGCATTCACAGTTGGTAAGCCTTGTTCTACTGAAGTTTCGAGTTTAATTTGTTTCTGCTCAGCCAACGGCGCTATTGCCTGTATGGCTAACTGTATAATTTTTTCAGGCTCAATGTGCCCTATGGATAATTGTATGTTGCCTGTTTCAATCTGAGTCATATTCAACAACTCACCAATTATCTTCAACAGGCGTTCTGTGTCATCTTCAATACTTTCCAGCAACTGCTTCTGCTCGGCATTCAATACACCGTTTTTCTCATTTTTCAGCAATTGGATTTCCATCTTAATGGCTGAAATAGGTGTTTTCAATTCATGCGAAACAGTGGAAATAAAATTTGTTTTCGCAAAGTCGAGTTCCTTAAATGGTGTTACATTATGAAGAACTATTACCTCGCCAATTACCGTATCATCGCTCTTTACTTCCCGATAGTTTTTAGTAAAGTAGCTTTCCCTGTTATTGGCATAAATCTTCAGGTCGCCCGTTTCATCTTTATTCAGCAGATTGCGCAATAAGTCATTCCTTAGAGCAACATCCGGAGCATATTTGCCCACCACATCATTTTTCGCTAGCATCAACAGGTTCTCAGCCACTTTATTTATAAACAGAACCTTCTTTTTTTCGTCTAACCCAATAACCGCATCCTGCATATTATTGATAATGGTTTCAATGCGGCTTTTTTCAAACAATAGTTTCGATACATTACTATTCTCCCACCGGTTCAGTTCGGCTGCCATATTATTAAAAGCAGTTGCTAATGCGCCAAATTCATCACGGGATGAAATTTCAATACGGGTTGAGTAGTTTTTATCAGATATTCCCTTTATGCCTTCTGCCAGCCTGGCAATAGGATCGGCTATCCACCGGGGGAAATTGATAACGAAAGTAAAACTCAGTAAAAAGCAGGTGGTGCCCAGTATAGTTATATAAGCAAAAGCAGTTTTCGTTTTTTCAGTAATAATGGCATTCTTTTTTACAATAGCATCCATATTCAGGCTCTGTATTAAGAAAATCTTCCTGCGCAGTTCAACTTTAATACTATCATCCCGTTTGCCCGATTTGTAATCTTCAAAAGTACTCCGTAACTGCCTGGTTACATCCGCTTCTCCTACTTCAGTAATGTTGTTTTCTTGTAATACAAGATTTTCTTCGAATGTTTTAATAGCCGCTGCTGTGTTATTATTATCAATCGCTTCCACCATGTATTTGGTGTATTGCAGGGTATTGTAATTTGCCTTCAGTATATCCTTCGACTCATCAGCCAGCCGGTTAACATAAAAACTGCCAGATCCTGCCAACAAAATGATAATGGCCAGCAGAAATATAAGGCCTATGCGGATTTTTGTTTTTACAGTCATAACACATGTTTTAAGAAAGTATGATAATATCGATATCGCTGCTTGAAAGTTTAGTAAGTAACTGGCTAAAAATCCCCGTACTCAAAATTATCCTTACCAATTTTAAATGCGGCTTGCCAATACAAATAGTGGTTACGCTTTTCTCTTCCGCCGTTCGCATAATAGCTTCGGCAATGCTCTTTTCTTTAAGCTGGATTATCTCTGCCCCCAGTTCTGTAGCCAGCTTAAAATTATTAATAAGGTGGCGTTGTAAATCAAGCGGTATATTATCGTTGTTTTCTTTAGGCGTTTGTACATACAACACATACCAGCCACTGTTGTAATAGCTTGCCAGACGGGCAGTTTTCCGTATTACCTTTTTTGCCGTTTCATTATTGCTTGAAATACAAGCTAAAAATCTTTCGGGCCTCAGCTTTGCCATCCGGGGCACTTCTTTCTCTACCTTTCTTTCAACCTGCCCTGCTACTTCTTTCAACGCCAGTTCGCGGAGCTGAAGTATGTTTTCAGGTTTGAAAAAATTATTCAGTGCAGCAGCAATTTTATCGCTTTTGTAAATCTTGCCTTCGCGCAGGCGGTTTATCAGCTCATCGGCAGTAAGATCAATATTCACCACCTCATCTGCCAGCGCCAAAACTTTGTCGGGTATGCGCTCGGTAACCTCAATACCGGTAATAGTTTTTACCTCCGTATTCAGGCTTTCAATGTGCTGAATGTTAACCGCCGAAATTACGTTTATGCCCGCTTCAAGTATTTCAAGTACATCCTGCCAGCGCTTTTCGTTTTTGCTTCCCTCAATATTTGTGTGGGCAAGTTCATCAACAATTACCACCTCAGGGCGCAGGTTAAGAATTGCCTGCACATCCATTTCTTCCAGTTCCTTGCCCTTATAAAAAAGTTTACGCCGGGGCACAACAGGCAGCCCCTCTAACAAGGCATGTGTTTCGGGGCGGTAATGCGTTTCAATAAAACCTATTTTTACATCAATGCCGCTTTTAAGCAGTGAGTGGGCCTCCTGCAACATGCGATAGGTTTTACCTACGCCGGCGCTCATACCAATATATATCTTAAACTTACCAAGCCTTGAGCTTTTAATAAGTGTAAGAAATTTTTCAGCTTCTATGTCGCGCTTGTTATCCATTCATGTTTTTTAATGCCCGTTAATAAGGGGCGGAGAATAGCCAAATGATAATGCAAAGGTAACCCCAATAAATGGATCAAGCTTTGTGGCCGAACCGCTTTTATCTGTAAAAATTTCATCCTGCCTGCTTTGAAAAAGCCTGCCCTCAAAACGTATCATGGCAAACGAAACAGGCGTTACATCCAGGTTTAACGAGTACCCGAAAGTAGCAAAGCCGTTTGGTGTACCGGTAGCAATAATTACGCCGTTCGGGTCGGCGTAATATTCAAAGCGGGCCGAAGCGGCCAGTTTATCGCAAAACGCATAACGGGCAATAAATACTGGTGAGTACCAAAAATTATAGTCTTTGCTTCCCTTTGCCTTTTGCTGCATGCCCGCATCGAAACCAAGTGTAAAGCCCAGTTTATCGGTAACATTATAAATAACATATAAATTATGAAAGTACCGCATCCTTCTGCTGCTGTCAGGGTCGTCAGAGCCTATAAAAGATGACGAGTTGATTAAAATTTTTGAAGTAGGGTTTCCCTGTATTTGCCATCCAAAAGCTGGTAACGAATTGCCACTTACACGCTGAATACGCTGCCACCCATTCAATATTAAACCGCTGGCCAAAAACTTTCCGTTATCAGAAGTATAAGTAAGTTTCACGCCGCTTTCATAGTAAGGTGAGTTGTCAGCAAGTATGCTTCGGGTCATGTTCCAGCAGTCAGCGCCGCGGGCGCTTTCAAACCCTATATGCGAGGCAAACACACCGGCATCAAGCCACACTTGCTTTTTAGCCGACAAATTTATGCCTGCATTAGCTTCAAGTATATTTTTTAATACCCCCGGTTCGGCAGCCAGGTTGGCATTGGCATAAGTGCCCGCCATTAAGGCTACGTTAGCCCTTAACCGCGGCGCTATGTATGATATTTTTGCATACGCCAGGTCAACCGAAATCTCATTATGCCGGTTATAGCTATAAACAAACGGCGGGCGGTCATGGTTAGCGGGCTGGTTAAAATCGTAGATATAGTAAGCCTCTACATAAGCGCCAAACTCAACATGCCCTTTCCACTGGTTTTCTTTGGCTTTTTTTACCGAATCTTCTTTTGTAAGAATAACCTCAGAAGGTGCGCCTTTCAGCGAATCAAGGATTTCCTTTCTCAACTGTTCAATAATCTGTTTACGGTCTGCTTCGCTTAGTGTAGTACCCTGGCCGTAGCTAAAAGTAACGGCTGCTAGCACCAGCATAATTGAAAAAAATAAGGCCTTCATGTTTTTATAATTTATGGGTGAAATGGAACTTATTTTATTTGGTCCAGTTCAATATTTAGTTTTAATACATTAATCCGTTCAGTGCCAAATAGGCCAAGCAATGGCTTTTCAATTTGGGTTTCCACCAGGCTTTTCAGTTTGCTTTCATCAATATCCCGCACTTTTGCAATGCGCGGTATTTGCACCAAAGCTGCGGCGGGCGAAATATCAGGGTCAAGGCCACTGCCCGAAGCAGTTACCAATTCAGCCGGAATGTCTTCGCGTTTAACTGTTGGGTTATGCGCTGCAAAAGTGTCAATAGCCTGTTGCACCTGTTTCAGGTAGTCGGGGTTTGATGGCCCTTTATTACTGGCTCCCGAAGAGGCTGCGTTATAACCAACTGCCGAAGGGCGGCCATTGAAGTACTTGTCTTTGGTAAATGATTGGCCTACCAGTGCGTAACCAACAACTTTGCCGTTTGCTTTCAGCACCTCTCCTTCGCCGTGGCCAGGGCCGGCTGCTTTCGCAATTCCCCACAGCACAAGCGGGTAAAATCCTGCAAAAAATACCAGGCACACCAGCGTAAGCCTGATAGATGGTAAAATATATGTTTTCATGTTTTCTGTTTTTTTTAAATTACTAATCCTACAACCAAATCAATCAGCTTAATGCCTATAAAAGGCACTATAACACCGCCTAACCCGTATATCAATAAATTTCTGCGCAGCAAGGCACTTGCCCCAATAGGTTTATAAGCAACACCGCGTAATGCCAGCGGAATTAATGCCGGAATAATTAAAGCATTAAAAATTACTGCCGATAAAATGGCGCTTTCAGGCGAATGAAGGTGCATAATATTTATACCCTGCAAAGCAGGTATTGAAACCATAAAAAGGGCTGGCACAATAGCAAAATATTTGGCCACATCATTGGCAATTGAAAACGTAGTAAGCGTTCCGCGGGTAATCAGCAATTGCTTTCCTATTTCAACAATTTCAATCAGCTTGGTAGGGTCGTTGTCAAGGTCAACCATGTTGCCAGCTTCTTTTGCTGCCTGCGTGCCACTGTTCATGGCCACACCCACATCGGCCTGGGCAAGCGCCGGTGCGTCATTAGTTCCGTCGCCCATCATGGCTACTAATTTTCCTGCAGCCTGTTCTTTGCGTATGTAGTTCATTTTATCCTCAGGCTTAGCCTCCGCAATAAAATCATCAACACCTGCCTTATTAGCTATAAACTTTGCCGTAAGCGGGTTATCGCCGGTTACCATTACTGTTTTTACACCCATTTTATGCAAACGCTCAAAACGCTCGCTAATGCCGGGTTTAATAATGTCCTGAAGCTCTATAACCCCAAGCACTTTTTCGTTTTCGCAAACAACTAAAGGGGTCCCTCCATTGCCTGATATCACCTTTATTTTTTCGGCAGTTTCTACCGGAAAAACATTCCCTGCCTTTTCAACCAGTTTCCTGATGGCATCCGAAGCGCCTTTCCTGATCCTGGTATTTTCAAAATCAATGCCCGAAGTGCGGGTTTCAGCAGTAAATTTTATGAACCGCGGATTTTCTATTTTAAAAGCGGAAGGATTAATTGCCGCCAGTTCAATAATTGATTTTCCCTCGGGGGTATCATCACTCATAGATGAAAGGGCCACGCTTTTTATAAAATGTGTTTCATCAATATTATTTGCCGGGTAAAAATGGGTAGCCTTACGGTTGCCTATAGTAATAGTACCGGTTTTGTCAAGCAATAAAGTATCAATATCGCCTGCTGTTTCAACCGCCTTGCCCGACTTGGTAATAACATTGGCGCTAAGCGCGCGGTCCATACCCGCAATGCCGATGGCCGAAAGCAGGCCGCCAATGGTAGTGGGTATAAGGCAGACAAAAAGCGAGATAAACGCTGCAATAGTAATAGTAGTATTAGCATACAATGCGTATGGATAGAGCGTAATACAAACTATAAGAAAGATAATGGTAAAGCCCGCCAGCAAAATAGTAAGGGCAATTTCGTTGGGTGTTTTTTGGCGGCTGGCGCCTTCAACCAGGGCAATCATTTTATCAAGAAACGATTCGCCCGGCTCTGTTGTCATCATTACTTTAATCCGGTCGCTTAATACTTTTGTACCGCCTGTTACACTCGACTTGTCTCCACCCGCCTCGCGTATAACCGGCGCCGATTCACCGGTAATGGCCGATTCATCAATGGTAGCGAGCCCTTCAATAATTTCCCCATCGGTAGGAATGATGTCGCCTGCTTCGCACAAAAACACATCTCCTTTTTTCAGTTTAGACGAAATTGCCGGTGTGGTTTCTACATCAAAGCCTTGTGTATTACCCACAATTAATTTAGCCTGTGTCTCTTCGCGGGTTTTGCGTAGCGAATCAGCCTGCGCTTTGCCTCTTGCTTCGGCAATGGCCTCGGCAAAATTAGCAAACAGTACTGTAAGCAGCAGTATTATAAAAACCGCAAAGTTGTAACCAAACGACCCCTGCGATTTGCCCGCACTGGTAAGCGTTAATATGCTTACCACCAGCATAATGGCCGTTCCTATTTCAACGGTAAACATTACGGGGTTGCGGAACATGTATTTTGGGTTCAGTTTTATAAAGGCATGTTTTAATGCCTCGGCTACTAATCCCTTTTCAAAAAGTGAATTCTTTTTATTGCGTGCCATCTTATTA
>DASZPC010000626.1:0-5196 GCA_035550455.1 Chitinophagales bacterium
CATCTGCTCATCTATAGGCAGGTGCCCGTAATCAATACCCTGCGGGTCCAGCTTTTTGCCAAGCTTCTTTCTGTACCGCATCAAAAATTTCATTACAAGTGGGTCTGGCAGTTTTTTATAGCTATTGTGGCTGCCTATAACCTGTATTTGGTTTAACCGCAGCGGGGCTGTGTTTTGCCCCATAGCAGCAAGGCATACTATAAGCGCCAGTAATAATCCTGTAATTTTCATAGCCGGTATTGCAGTAGCAAATAAACGGCTTTTAAGCATTTAATTTATGGCAGGTTTAAAACCCCATTTTAAAATTCCGCGTGTATCTTTCAGCTATGAAAATAACCATCACCCATGTCAGCACAGCCTGTGTTATCATCAATATAAACGGCTACCGCATCCTCACCGACCCCGTGCTTGACCACGCCGGTAAATTATATCATTTTGGTTATGGCACCCTTAGCCGTAAAACCGAGGAACCCGCTCTGCAAGCCGCCGAACTGGGCAAAATTGATTTAGTGCTGCTAAGCCATCATCAGCACCAGGACAACCTCGATACCACCGGTAAGGCATTTATAAAAACAGTTCCGCTGGTGCTTACAACACCGCCTGCCGCAAAGCATTTTACCAATGCTGTTGGCCTTGCCAACTGGCAAAGTTACAGGCCTGAAACAAGCCTTGTGCCGGGCTTAATAATAACCGCCACACCCGCGCAGCACCACCCCTGGTGGCTACCGGGCTTTTTTGCAGGCAAAGTAATTGGGTTTATGATTGAATGGGCCGGACAGCAAAATGGCGCCCTTTACCTAACTGGCGATACTGTTTATTTCAAGGGCCTTGAAGAGGTGGCCCGGCGCTTTACCGTTAATACTATTATAGTGAACCTTGGCTCGGTACAGTTCAGGTACCTTACCGGTTGGGGGCGTTATACCTTTAATGCCGCCGAGGCCATTAAAACCGCGCTACTGATGAAAGCAAAACAGGTAATACCCATACATTACCGCGGCTGGACACACTTTAAAGAAAACGAAATACAGCCAGCCTTTAATGCTTCGCCCATTGCCACTAAAACAATATGGCTGCAAAGCGGCCGCGAAACCGAAATTGATTGCTGAAAATTTAGCCGCCTAAAACCTTACCTTTGGTTAATGTTGCTGTTAACCATTCTTTGGGTAATATTTTTTGCATTGCACAGCCTGCTGGCCGGTACCCGTGTTAAACGCTATGCCGAAACGTTATTGGGCAGGTATATCATATACTACCGGTTGGGGTATAATGTTTTCGCCACCGCTTTTTTGCTGGCGGTACTTTATGTAATGTTTACTGCGCCCATTGTATATTTATTTAAACCGGGCATAATTATAAAAGCTACCGGTTTAGCGCTTATGTTAGCTGGGCTTGTAATTATGTTGCTTGCCTTCCGCAATTACGACCTTGCCGAGTTTACCGGCATTAAACAACTGGCGCAAAAAATACACCACCCCGAAAAGCTGATGGTAACCGGCCTTAACCGCTATGTGCGCAACCCGTTATATACCGGTATTATTGTTTTCGGCGCCGGTTGGCTGTTATTTATGCCCACTCAGGTAAACCTGTTGAGCATTGTCATACTCTATGTATATATCTATATCGGTACCTTACTTGAAGAACGCAAGCTTGAACAGGTATTTGGTAACGATTACCGCAAATACCAAAAAGAGGTAAAAATGCTTATTCCTTTTATTTTTTAATGCCTGATAACTTTTGCATTGCTTGCTGCCAGTGTGGTGGAATTTTCAGCCATAAAGGGGTGTTTTAATTATAAATACCTGTGTAAGGTAATATAATTTATAGCAAAAAAATTATCCTTTTTTCCATACCCATTTCAGCCATCCCATAGCCTATTTTACTAACCGCAGGCTTACGCTGCTGGCTGTGTTATGAACGTTTAGTACATATACCCCGGCGGCAAGTGCAGGGGCGTCAATTTCAGTGTTTGTATTGATTATTCTGGTATGATAAACCAATTTGCCGCTCATATCAAAAACATCTGCTTCGCTGCCCACCCACTCATCGCCGGTTTTAACTAACCAGTTACCGGTTACTGATGGGTTGGGGAACACCAACACATTAATGGCTGTTTCAGTAACAGGCGCAATAGCCGTGTAAAAGCCCCCGGTAAACATATAGCCCCAATTGCCCAGCGTAAGCGCATAAGTGGTATCGCCGGTGGCGGTAAGCCCGGTTATATTCATACCTGCCATACCGGTGGGGTGCCAGGTGGCGCCGCTATCAGCCGTATAGTACACCTCGTTACTATCGGCATTGCTGTTATAGGCCATAGCTGCAAAAATTTTACCCTGCGCATCAACCGATACAGTGCTGATGTAATCAAAACCGCTCAATGTTGGTATCAGCACCCAGCCGCTGCCCGTACGGCGGTACAGGCTTGACCCCGACGCCAGGATAATACCATAAGCAGGGTTAGAAGCCATCACAGTAATTTCGTACGAGGTATTGAGGCCCATTGTATCAATTACCCACTGGCTGCCATTAACCGGGCGGCGGTAAATAAAATCGCCCTGCACTAAATCAAGGCTGGCATAAATATAGCCCTGCCCATCGCCGCAAAAACCTTTTACGCCCGTACCACTGGTGGTAAACACCGGCAGGCCTGCGGTATCTAAATTCCAGGTGGTGGTACCAAATGCCGATGTCCACACGGTAAGCGGGTTTAAACCGGTAGCATAGTAATTATAAAAATGCCGGGCGCCTTTTTCATCAATATAAAAACCCGAACCGCCTATATCGCTCAGCCCTGCGCTGTCCTCTGTAAACGTAAGGCCATTATCAGTGCTTTTGCCCAACGGGTAAGGGCTGCCAAAGGTGGGGGCCACGGCCACAAAAATGTTTCCGGCCGGGTCGTTAAATAAAAGGTTGCCGGGGTAGTAACCGCCGCCCGGGTTGCTGGCATGCCACATAGTATCAGCGGGGTCCTTGTAAAAAATTCCAAAATCGGTGCTGCACTCCAGTCGGCCATCCGGTTGTGTAATAATTGAATAAATATCTGCCGCCCTTATACCATTGTTAGTGCGCAGCCAGTTACCTCCCTGGTCGCTACTGGTGTACATGCCACCATTAGCGCCAATGGTAAGCAGGCTATCGCCGCTTATGCAGTTTATATGTTCAAACAAACCGGCAAGATTGATAAAATTGGTAAAACTCAATGGCGTCCACTGGCCTGTGCCGGGGCTGTTTTTGTATAAATTCTGTACGCTGCCAAAATTTGCATAGGCATACAGGTTTCCATGAGCATCATCGGCAAAAAATTTGAGGGCGCCTGTAAAATTGCTGGTGTCGGGTATAAAAGAAGAGCCATCATCAGTGCTGCGGTAAGTATTAGGCCCCGAAGGGGTATTGATGATAATACGGTTCAGCCGGTCAATAAAAATATGCTGTGCGTTGTAGGAATTACTGTTCAGCATCACCCAGTTGGAATCGGCGGGCAATTGTTTGTAAATACCACCGCTGGTTACCACAAACAGGTTTTGAAAGGTATCAAGGGCAAGGTCAATAACAGTACCGCTCAAACTGTCTAAATCCGACTGCCAGTTTAACCCCCCATCGCGCGAAACCACCAATGCCGGTGGCGGGCCGCCACTCATGTACGCATAGGCATACAGGTTTTTACCCGCTAAAATGCGGGTGTAATTGCCCAGGGCAAGCGCGGGCAGTTCCACCGGGCCGTTAACCACCGAATCCGGCGCGGGGGCATTAATTTTGTTATACATCACATACGATTTTCCGGCTGCATCTTTCAAAAGCACAGCGCGGTAAGCATGGCCGTTCTGCACAGTGTTGCTGTAGCTGGTAATATGCAACGACCCGGGAGGGCTAAACACATTAAAATAAGTGGCTGTTGCATTAAAGCCACGCGCGTATATGGCGTTAATGGTGGCTGCAAACTCATAACGTGCGCCGGTATAACCGCCGCTGGCCACAATAGCCTGCCCATAAAGGTTCCCTGGTATGGGGGTTAGCGTATTTTGCGACGATGCTGTGCCTGCTAAAACAAAAAACAGTAGCACCAGCAGGGGTAGGTTGGGCGTTTTCATAGGCGTGTCTTTAGGGTTTAAATTGATTTCTATACCCAAATCAAGCTGAAGCGTACCATATTATCAATAAAACTTTACTACTTAAATTAAAAGCCTGAGATTAATATTTCAGTCATTACACAGGTTGCTTTTGTATTTTTATCAATTAAGAAACAAACAACCGGGCAATAATTACTTGCCATTATATTAAAAGTCAGATGAAATCCGATTCCAATCATCTTTACGAACTGGTGCATACGCTCACCGTTTCCGAAAAAAGGTATTGCTCGCTTTACCTGAAGCAAAATGCCGGAGGCACCGGCACCCGGTACCTTCAACTATTCAATTATCTGAATAACGAACCGGCCTATAATGGCAATGAAACAATGCAGCATTTGGGGTATAGCAAAAAGCCCAATCATTATGCCGTACTAAAAAAACAACTATACGAACAATTGCTGAACGCCCTGCACCAGTATGCGCTTTTTACCGAGCCCACACAGCAAATGCTGCGCGGAATTCACCAGTGTTCAGTGCTTTTGAAAAAAGATTTGTTTACGCAATGCGAAAAAAGAATGGCCGCCCTGTGGAAAGAAACACAGGCTGCCGAATCGGGCATAGGGCAACTTCAGCTACTGGATTTGAAAATGACTTTAATCTCAAGAAAAAAATTCAGGCAAACCAGCGAGGCAGATTTAACCCAATGGTATACCGATGTATCAACGGCGGTAGCGGCCATTGAAAACACGGCCCGCTACTCTTATCTCAGTGCCCTTATCCATAAAATACAAAATGAAGCGGGCGCTCAAAGTATAGAGATGCTCCCGAAAATGGAAAAGGTTATTAACCTGCCCGAATTCAGGAATGAAAACTTAGCCACTACTATTCAGGCACGTATCTTTTACCACGAATCACACGGCATCTTCGCTTTCTATAAGCAGGAACTCGAAAAATCATTGGAACACCTGGGGCACGTATTAGCGCTAATGGAGGGTTCGCACCTTATGAATACGTTTGCTTCAGGTTACCGCACGGCCCTGTTTAATTACCTGCTTACCTGCACGGCTTTAAAAAAATACGACCTGTTGTTACCGGGGCTACAAAAACTTCGCGGCCTTCCCGGCCTGAAAGC
>DASZPC010000627.1:0-2878 GCA_035550455.1 Chitinophagales bacterium
GCAGGTATAATATACCCCCCAGGAAAAGAAAAAGCAGGTTTACAAACACTACTATCAAACTGAACACAATCATGTTTTTCTGCGATTCGCCCAGTGTTTTCACACTAATGTTTTTCTGCATCATCTCCTGGTCCAGCCCGGTCATGGTAATGGTAATAAACATGCCGCTCAGTATTTCCTTCACAAAAAAGCTTTTAGACCGCCAGTCGGTATCAAACAACCGTGTGTACCCCTTGCTTTCAAGGGCACTATACAATCCCCCGAATGAAAGGTGCAATTCGTTCCTTACAATAAAAACTGTAACCAAAAGCGCCAGTATCATAAAGGTGGTTTGCAAGGTATCTGTCCACACAATGGTTTTAACGCCCCCCTTATAGGTATAAAGCAATATCATTAGCAGTATAACAAATACGGTTACCGCAAAAGGCGCCTGCCAGGCATCCAGTATAAAAACCTGTAGCACATTAAGCACCAGAAAAATACGTATAGAAGCGCCCAGGGTGCGTGATATAAAAAAAAATGCCGCCCCTGTTTTGTACGAAACATTGCCATACCTTGTTTGCAGGTAACCATATATTGAAGTAAGGTTTAACCGGTAATAAAGCGGTAAAAGCACTGCCGCTATAACCCAGTAGCCCAGCAGGTAGCCCAGCACCACCTGCATGTAAGCAAACCCCCTTGCCGCCACCCCGCCCGGTACACTCATAAAAGTAACGCCCGATAAGGATGTCCCAATCATTCCATAAGCCACCAGGTACCATTTCGAACTTTTTTTGCCAATAAAAAAAGATTCGTTAGTGGCACTGCGCGAAGTATAAACCGCAATAGCCAGCAGCAACAAAAAATACGCTGCCACAATCCCTAAAATCAAGAGTGGTTGCAAACACTGAATTTTACAACAAAGTAAACCTTAAAGGATGGTAACAGGCTGCCGGTTATAAACACCAATTTGTGCGAGTGGACAACACCGGTTTATTTGTAAATCCTGTTGAAGAACTTCATGTATTCGTCAATATTCTTATTCGAAAGCAGGGTTATAAAGTTGCTGCTGCTTATAACGGTAATGGTATACTGTTCTGGTTTCAAATCATCAAACAACTGGGTTTGCCCTTTTATCGCACTAAAATATTGCATGGCATCTTCGCGGTTTAAAAACTGCCGCACATTCAGCGTACGGTTTTTAGAATCAATCAAAGTGTATTTGCCCTGCAGGCGTTTATCGGAAAACTGTAGCGAGTTGAAAGCATTCACCTTGGCCAAAATACTCATCACTGCGCTTTGGGGCGCTTGTGGGTCTTTTATATAAACTATAAAATAATGCGCCGCAGCATCCGACCTTTTATACGGCGATGTGGTATCTTCCTCTACTACATTACTGGCTGCATTAGTATTACTGGCAGTATCGTTGCTGGCTACTGTACCTTTCGCCGTAGTATCGCTTGTATTGGCTTTTGCTGTGGTATCAACAAACTTGCCCTGCTTAATTGCCAGCTCTTTGGCAGCTTCCAGTTTTTGCAGCAAAGTCATTTCAGCAGTGTCTGGCTTGGCACTGCTTTCGCTGCTTCCGGCCGAAACTTGCGGGGTAATTTTATACAAAGCATTCAGCGAATCGCGGCGGGCAGGGTCCTTGCTCAAATCAATTTGCGGCATTTTCGATTTGTTGAGGTTGGCCAGCAAATCAGTGGCCGTTTTCTTTATAGCTACATCCGATGACCGGTTAATAATTTTATTTAACGCCTGCACATAATCGCCAAGCCGGTTTTCCTTCATTAAAATCATAGCCTCCAGTAAGTCAAATTTGGCGCTTAACGGGTTAGGCTTAAAAACCGTATTGCTCATCTCGCACTTTATCCACGCCGAGTCAAGGCGGTTATTATCATAATCTTCATAAGTGCTTTGGTAGTAATCATCAATAGCCTGCTCTTTTTTACGCGCCTGGTTTATATAATTCGGGTCGCGCAGCACCTTGCCAATAACACTCTCCGGAAACTTATCGAGTATCAACTTTTTGTAGTACTCCATTTTATCGGGCTGCTTTAGCTTTAGCGCTATCAGGTAAAGGTTGTAGTAACTTTCCAGCAGCAGCTTATGCCCGGGATAGCGCTCATTAAGCGCTTCAAACATATCACGTGCTTTGCCATAACTTTCAAGCCCGTCCTTATAAATTGTACCGGCGGCATAATAAGCATCTACAATCCGGTCAACAGACCTATCCATCTTTTCTTTGGTATCAGGTATGGCTGCATACATCTGCTCTTCCGGCGTTCCTTTTACAGCCTCAACCGTATCTTTTTTACTGGCAGTGGTATCGGTGGTTTCTGTAGTGGTATTGTCTTCATCACTGGTGGTGCTGCTTTTATCCTTCCGCCGCCAGTTTTCCTCAAGGTTCCGCCTGCCCCATTTCCTTATAAAATCGTTATAGCCATTTGCACGGGCGGTTGTGCTGTAAAAATACCAGTTAGAACCCTGGCTACCATTCTGGCTGGTGTTATTCGGGTTCGATACCATGTTCTGTTGCTTGGCAGCTTCGGCGGCCTCTTTCTTTTCTTCATCCTCCTTCTCCTTTTGTGCCAGCGCCTCTTTAATACGCTTATCTATTTCTTCTTTGGGCAGGGCAGCCATTTTTTGCAGGCTGTCTTCATCATGTATTATGGTTAATTGCTTTACCAGGTTATCCAGCATTTTATCGCGCTCGCTGATGTCTTCATAGCGGTCATCATTCTTCGCCATAAAAGTCAAAGTACTATCGTAAAAATACTTGGATGTTACATACGCTTCATCCTCGTAATCAAGTTGGGCAAGCTTTAAAAACGAAACCGCTTTTTGGTCCTGGTTAGTGGTGGAAGTGTTTATTGATTTGTGTAAAAGGGCCCGGGCA
>DASZPC010000628.1:0-3864 GCA_035550455.1 Chitinophagales bacterium
CCATGGTGGTACTATTTGGTAATACAAAGGTTTATGAGCTATACGCGCTTGATAACCCTTCGGCAGCTACGAAATATAAGCTGACTGAAAAATCAGTTGACAAGTACAAATTGCGCATTGAGGAACTGGTAAATGTTCCGGATGTGGACACGCTTAAGCAACTATTATCGCTCGACTTTAAAAAGGCCAGCGACGGAAAAGGCAAATACTGCATCCGCATAAACGACAGGTACAACCTGTATTTTGACCAGGCAAGCGACCGCGAACTGGTGGTAAAAGCAATAGGCCCGCGCGGCAATTAAAAATATTAAAACACAGTTACTATGAAAAGAGCAGACCACATTAACCCCACCAACATTTACCGCCCGGGGGTAATTCTTAAAGAAGAAATACAGCACCGTGGCATGACCATTAAAGAAGCCGCCAAACGGATGAAAATGGGCACTACAATGCTATTTGAAGTAATAAGCGGCAAACGCAACCTTAGTGCCCTTACCGCTGTGAGGGTGGAGGAACTTTTGGGCATTAACGGGCTTTTTTTGCTGCAAATGCAAATGAGGTACGAGTATTACATAAGCAAAGAAAAAGTGGCCAAGCGCAGCTGGTTAAAGAAGAAAAAGAAAAAACCAAAGGGTAAACCAGGCCGGCCACGTTTGGTAAAGGACCAAGAAGAATAAACACTTTTCATTCTTTTTGCCGAACTATGCCGCATGAAAGGCACCGGGTTTTGCTGCATTACACTGGCAATATTTTTTAGCGCCCGCGTTTTTGCACAGCAAAGTTTTCCGCCGAACATATACCCCGATACATTATACGCCCCGTTTTACTACGGAGTTGCCAGTGGCGACCCGCTGCAAAACGGGGTTATTATTTGGACAAAAGTGTTTACCCAACCCGGCTATACCAACGCCGTAACACTTAGCTGGCAGGTAGCCGCCGACAGCAACTTTACCAGCATAGTAAACAGCGGTAATGCCCAATGTACCCCTGAACACGATTTTACCACCAAGGCAGATGTGCGCGGCCTGCAACCGGGGCAACATTATTACTACCGGTTTAAAACTGCCGAAGGTAAAACATCGCAAACGGGCATGGCAGAAACACTGCCCCCCGATACAGCAACCCATTTTAAACTGGCTATTGTATCGTGCTCCAGTGTATGGTCCGGGTATTTTAATGCTTACCGGCGCATTGCCGAAAGAGATGATATAGATTTTGTGGTTCATTTAGGAGATTATGTTTACGACTTTGTAGATGAGCAGGAGAAGGTGCGTGTGCCCGGCCCCTACCCCACCGTTCCGCAAACGCTTGCTGAATGGCGCGAACGGCATACTTATTATTTACTGGACCCTGACCTGCGCGCCGCCCGCCAAAACAAAACCTGGATAGCCGAATGGGACAACCACGACAGCCGCCGCTTAGGCCCCGATGGAAAAGTAACCGATGCCATCCGCGCCTTTGAAGAGTACCTGCCCGTACGCGAACCGGACACTACACAACCCGCCAGGATATACCGCACCCTGCATTTTGGCAAACTGGCCGATATAACGATGATTGATATGTATTTATACCGGGGCCTGGAAGAATACGCGCCGGGTAAAAAAACTGTGCTGGGCAATGTACAGGATGAATGGTTTAAAAATGAACTGTTACAATCGAAAGCAGAATGGCATTTAATTGGCAACCAGGAAATGATGGGCAGCTGGTTAAGCGAGGGCCTGCCGAAGGGTTTCCACCTGCCGGGCAATGGAAAGTTTTTTGACCCCGACGACTGGGACGGTTACGTGGACGACCGAAACCGGCTATACCATTTTATTGACAGCAACCACATTAACAACTTTTTAGCCATGAGCGGCGACCTGCACATGAGTTTTGTTGATGACTTAACCCCTGACCCTAAAAACAAAAAACTGTATAACAGGCGCACCGGCAAAGGGGCTGTGGGCGTGGAGGTGCTGGGGCCGAGCATTTCGCGGGGAAACATGGACGAGCGTGGCATACCAAAATTTGTGATACCACTGGTGCAGCGCATAAGCCTTGATGTTAACCCACACCACCGCTGGTGCCAGTTTTGGAAACATGGCTATGTAACGCTGAATGTAAACCCCGAAAAATGTATAGCTGAATTTTGGTATTCAAAAATACTGCACCCCACCGGCAAAGAAACTTTTGGCAGGGGCTTTGTAGTTAAAAACGGGGCTAACCACTGGGAGCGGAAAGCTAACCGCCTGAAAAGACGTTCCACCCACCCCGGTTGAAAGCCTGCTTATGTTTAATTAAATTTGAAACATGAAGTATTTAGCCTTGCTTGTTATTTTTATGGTGTGCGCTGGTTTTTTACATGCACAGCAGCCGCTGCCTGTGCCTACCTTTCTTTTAATGCGCGATTCGACCACCTCTATTGATGTGGTTTTTTTGCAGGGCAAGGGCGGTAGTATTTCGGTAGACGGGAGGAACACCCACCTGTTCAATTCGTTTTTTGAAAACGAAACGGCGAAAAAAGGAACCCTGCCCTTAGCCGGAAACATTATGTGGGAAATGTACGGGCGCGAGTTTCTTTCGGGTTCATTTTATGTGGGCGATTCAACCGGCTATGTGGTAATAAACCACAAAGGCAAAGAGTACGTAAACCTGATTAACGGGCAGGGTAATTCGTTTTTTAAACAACAAACCGGCAAATAAATAACTATGGCAAGTTTTGATGTGGTAAGCAAGGTTGACCCCCAAACTGTGGAGAACGCTATTAACGTAGCTAAAAAAGAGATAGCCACCAGGTACGATTTTCATGGCTCGAAAACAGAAATTGATTTCAATAAAAAGGAGCTTGCCATACAAATAACCACCGAAAACGAAATGCTGCTGAAAACAATTATTGATATTATTATTATCCGCGGGGCAAAGCAGCATATTGACCCGCGCAGCTACGATGTAAGTAAAGAGCATTATGCATCGGGCGCCATGATTAAAAAAGACATGAAGCTTAAAAACGGATTGGACAAGGATGCCATGAAAAAAATAGTAAAGGCGATAAAAGATACCGGCCTTAAAGTGCAGCCCTCGCAAATGGATAACATAGTACGGGTAACCGCCAAAAAAATTGATGATTTACAGGCGGTAATTGCACAATTAAGGCAGGGCGATTACGGTTACCCGCTTCAGTTTGAAAATATGAAAAATTAATAGATAATTTGTTGGGTAATAAACCTGTTGATTCACCAAATATAAACTGTGCTTTATGGGGTTCCTGGACCAGATGAAACAATTGATGGAGATTAAGCAGAAAATGGAAGAGGTAAAAAAACGCCTTGACACCATTGAAGTGGACGCTGAAAACGACTATGTAAAAGTAGTGGCTACCGGCAACCGCAAAATAAAGGACATTACCATTTTAAAAATGGACGACCAGCTAACCCTGGAAGCAAAACTGAAAAGTGCCGTGAACGAGGCCCTTGATAAATCAGACAACATTATGCAAAGCGAAATGATGGGCGCTACCAAAGGCATGATGCCCGATATGCCGGGTTTAGCATAACAAAAAGCAAACACCGATAAAAGCACGATGGATACCCGTAAAATTGACATTGCGAATATTTTTTTAATGCTCATTTCCTGTGTGCTGGCTTTTGTGCTGCCGTTTGAGTTGTTCCTGTTTTCGTATGCAGTACTGGGGCCGCTGCATTACCTTACTGAAATTACCTGGCTTAAAAAGCGCGATTATTTTACCAATGGCAAAAAGGATTATATATGGCTGGTGCTGCCCTGCGTGGCGCTTAGTTTTATTACCCTTATTGACCGCTACAACAACCTGCCCATTGTAAGCAGTATATACACTACTGTAAATTCGGTGTTTGGCGATAAGCTGTT
>DASZPC010000629.1:0-11922 GCA_035550455.1 Chitinophagales bacterium
CAGGCGGAACGATGCGGCATAAATACCGGCCTCGTGGTCGCCGTTGGGATATATGCGGGCAATCATTACCGCATCAATACGGTAATAAACGCCCATTAGCAGCGTTAGCGTGGCAAATGGGGCCGATTTGAGCAAAATCATGCGGGTGTATTTGCCCTTCCAGAAACTGAATTTGATAACCGATTTGCGGATGATGATAATAAGCGCTACCACCGTGGTTATAAGCAGCCCGGCCAGTTGCGCGTAAATAAACCACATGATATTAAATGAGCTTTTAAAAGCGGGGAGGTATATAAGCCCCATACAAAAAGCGATGGCCAGCAGCCTATCGAGCGTGGAGAGGACCGAATCGGTTTTAAACATTTGCAGGGCAGCGATATTGGAGCGCAAGTACAGGATGAGCGAAAGTATAATTTGATTGAGCGCCAGGTAAAACAACATAGTCATTTTAACCGAATCGAAATTGGTGGCCCAGCCTGTAACAAAGGTGAGGACGAAATAAATGATGCTGAGGAAAAACTTAATCATCAGCAGGTTAACGAGGTATTCGCCGAGGCGTTTGTTATTGCGCGAAATGGCGCGGTTGTTGAAATTGGTAATACCGAAATCTAACACAATGCTAAGCAGGAACGAGGTATTAAGCGCCACGAAATAAGCACCATAAGCATCGGGGCCAACTTTGTTTTGCACCACGCGGTCAATACCAAAAATGAAGTATGGCTTAACCAGCAGGTTAACTGTTATAAGGAAGGCGAGGTTGGTTGCAAATTTACGGCGCATCGGGGCGGTGGCTAAAAATAGGTATTATTGCGAACTAAGATTTTTTGGTTTTGGGGCAAAGAAAAAAAATAGCGGTAAACACCCGGTTCCTTATTAAAAACAAATTAGAGGGCATAGGTTTATTTACTTATGAATCGCTCAAATATATTACTCAAAACCATACCGACACGGATTTCCATTTTTTATTTGACCGCCAGCCTGACCCTTCGTTTATTTTTGGTGAAAATGTAAAGCCGGTGGTGCTGTTTCCGCAGGCGCGCCACCCGTTTTTATGGTACTGGTGGTTTGAACTTTCGGTTGCCCGGTGGTTAAAACGCAATAAGCCCGATTTATTTCTTTCCACCGATGGTTTTGCCTGTTTACATACTAATGTGCCGCAGGTGTTGGTAATACACGACCTTGCGTTTGAACATTACGATGACCATATAAGCGGTTTGGTGCGCCGTTACTACCGGTATTTTACGCCGCGCTATGCGCAAAAGGCGGAGCGGATAGCTACTGTATCGGAGTTTTCAAAAAACGATATTGTCAAACTTTACGGAATTGACGCTACTAAAATTGATGTAGTATATAACGGAGTTAAGAAAGTTTACCAACCAATAAGCAGCGAACTGAAAACTGCCGCCAAACGGAAATACAGCAGTGGCAGCGATTATTTTTTGTATGTAGGCGCTATACACCCGCGTAAAAATATTAAGCGCCTGTTGTTGGCCTTTGACCAATTTAAGACGGCAACCGGCAGCAATTTTAAACTGCTGCTGGCCGGTAGGAAGGCCTGGGCGGTGGACGAGATGGAAGCTACTTTCGGGCAGATGAAGTACGGCAGCGATGTGGTGTTTTTGGGCCATACCGGGCCGGGCGAACTGGCCGCCATTACGGCTTCGGCTTATGCGCTGGTATATGTATCGCTTTTTGAAGGGTTTGGCATTCCCATTATTGAAGCCATGAGTAGCGGTGTGCCGGTAATAACCAGCAATGTAAGCTCAATGCCCGAAGTGGCGGGTGAGGCGGCTTTAACTGTAAACCCACAGTTGGTAGATGAAATAGCGCACGCCATGATACAACTGGCGCAGGATACTGCTTTGCGTGAGGCGCTTATTAAAAAGGGAAATGAACGCGTACAGCTTTTTAGCTGGGAACAAACAGGGAAAAGGCTGTGGGATTGCTGCGAAAGGGTGATGAAGTAACTGCAATTCCGGGTTACCCCTGTAATTGCACAACACAAATGTGTAATTGCACATTTTATGTGAAGTTATAAAGGCAGTGAAATTTGTAATGGGGTAGTGCAGGCTTTATTTTAGCTTTATGGCGGTTTGCAGAAATAAGTGCGAAAAAAAATTACAAAATATTGAAGCCATAAAAGCATCCTGAATTGTCTATTTTTATCTAAAGTAGATAACTGATTGATAATCAATGGTGGCTGCTTTCGTAACTAATTGATAATCAACAAAACGACCTGTTAGAAAATAGACAAAAATAGACAAAAGCAGATGACAAAAACCGCTGATGAACTGAAGCAACGCAGGATGGTAGTACTGTTTTCTGTAATAGCGCTTACCGTTGTTTACTGGTTTACGGCGTTGTGGTATAACAACAAAACGGGCAACTCGAAAGACCTTATTGTTTTTCACTGGCTTTTCGGGCGGTTGTTTCCGGGCAACCCTTTGCTGGATTTGTGGCAGTACTTTTACCAGTTTGCCATAACGGTAATTTTGTTTTTTGCCGTACCTGCTTTTATCATCAAGCGGTATTTAAAGGAAGATTATAACCTGTTCAGGCTAAAATTTGTGCGCCACCGGCAGGCGCTTATTATTTGCGCCGTTATATACCCGGTAGTAGTGTGTTCTACTTACTTTACCACTACCGACCCCACTTTAGCGGCAGAGTACCCGCTATCGAAACTGATACATATTAGCTGGGCCACTTTTATTATTTACGAGATGGCTTATTTCTTTTATTTTTTCAGCTACGAAGCGTTTTTCAGGGGTTACCTGCAATTCGGGCTGGCGAGTGAAAAACCGGGCATAAAAGAAATTATATACCTGCTTGCCATTCAAACCATTATTACCACGCTGTTTCATATTGGTAAACCCACTTCTGAAATAATGGCGGCGGCGGCTTTTGGGCCGATAATTGGCTATGTGGCACTGCGCTACAATACCATTTGGTACGGGTTGGGCATACATTACCTGATGAATATTTTTATTGATTATTTTATTCTGTATCACCGGCAGATGCTGCCTCAAAAATTTTTCTGGTAAACGGCCATGACAACTTTAGTAACCGGTGGCAATGGTTTTATAGGCAGCCACCTTGTAAAGCAATTATTGGGAAACGGGCATACCGTAAAAGCAATGGCGCTGCAAGGCACCAGCCTGCAAAACCTGGAAGGGCTGAACTGTGAAGTAGTGTATGCCGATATAACTAAACCCGAAACGCTGAACGGGATTTTAAATAATGTGGAGGTGGTGTACCACCTTGCGGCGCTGCCCTCGGTAGGATGGGGGAGGAAAATATTTGAGGTGAATTATTACGGCACCGAAAACCTGCTGAAAGAAGCCGTGAAAAGCGGGGTAAGGCGGTTTGTGTTTATGAGCTCGCTGGTGGTGCATGGTTTTAAAAATTTTAATGGCGCCGATGAAAACGAACCGGTGCTGAAACCCGGTTTGCTGACAAGGCCTTATGTGGAATCGAAGATTAAGTGCGAAGAACTGGTGAACAGTTACAAGGGCAGGGTTGAAGTGGTAATCATCAGGCCGGGGTTTAATATTTACGGGCCAAACGATATGCTGGCGAGCCGTGAAATACTAAGCCGGATGGCAGCGGGCAAAACAATGGCCTATATTAATGGGGGGAAATCGAAACTGGGTTATGTGTATGTAGAGAACCTGGCGCATGGGCTGGTTTGCGCCGGTACAAGCGCCAACGCCGCAGGCAATACGTATATTATTGCCGATTATGAACCACCGGTAGCACCGGTGAAAGAACTGTTTGGCCAATTTGCCGAAAAACTGGGCGTGCAGCCCAAAATATATTCGTTGCCGGGCGGCTTGTTATTTGTAATTGCCGCGATAGTGGACGCCTTTTACTTTGTGTTTATGCGCGGTAAGATGCCGCTGTTCAGTACCTATATAGTAAATACCAGTACCACTAACTTGTACTTTACACCCGATAAGGCGAGGCGCGAAATTGGTTTTACACAGGTAGTGCCTTTTAATGAAGGAGTGGCGAGGACCGTGGCGTGGTATAAAAGCCTGGCAGCCAAAAATAATTGAGTATGACAAGACAGGAGTATTTACGGTTGTGCGCTGTGCTTGGAGCCGGTGCTATGTTACCCAAAGAACTGTTGGCGGCTATGGGCGATGATGAACTGAAGCGCAGCGATTTTGGTGATAGTTTTGTTTGGGGTACCGCCACTGCATCGTACCAGGTAGAAGGAGGCTGGAACGAGGACGGCAAGGGCGAAAGTATATGGGACCATTTTACACACCACCACCCCTGCAAGATACAGCACCACGAGAACGCCGATGTGGCCGATGATTTTTACCACCGGTATAGCAGTGATATTGAACTGATGCACCAAATGTATATACCGGCATCGCGATTTTCGATTTCATGGCCGCGTGTACTGCCTGATGGAACCGGCAAAGTGAATGAAAAAGGGATTGATTTTTATAACCGGGTAATTGATAAATGCCTGGAGCAAAAAGTAGACCCCTGGGTAACCTGTTACCACTGGGATTTGCCGGAGGCATTGCAGAAAAAGGGCGGCTGGATTAACCGCGATATTATTGGCTGGTTTGAGGAGTATATTGATTTGGTTACAAAACGGTTTGGCGACAGGGTGCGCAACTGGATGGTGTTTAATGAGCCACTATCGTTTACTGTAGCGGGTTATGCAGCCGGGGTACACCCACCCGGCGAAATAAACTTTGCGCATTTTTACAGGGCTATCCACAATGTAACTATGTGCCACGGCGCAGGCGGCAGGGTAATGCGCGCCAATTTGAAGAATGCCAAAGTGGGCACTACTTTTTCGTGCAGCACGATTGACCCCTGGAAGGAAACAACAGCCGATAAGGAAGCCGCCAAGCGGGTGGATGTGATGGTGAACCGCCTGTTTATTGAACCGGTGCTGGGTATGGGCTACCCGGTGAAGGATTTAGCTGCGTTGAAACATATAGAGAAATATATACTGCCCGGCGATGAGGAGAAAATGAAGTTTGATTTTGATTTTATTGGCCTGCAAAACTACACCCGGTTTGTGGTGAAAAATTTTGCCCTGCTGCCTATTATACATGCTATTAACGTACCGGCGAAAAAAATGGGGCACGGGTTGACACAAATGGGCTGGGAAATTTACCCCGAAGGGATTTACCGCATCATCAAACAGTTTGCCGCTTACCCCGGTGTAAAGGAAATAGTGATTACAGAGAACGGCGCTGCCATTGCCGATAAAGTAGTGAATGGTGAAATTGACGACCCCATACGGCTGCAATACATTAAGGATTACCTGAAGTATGTATTAAAGGCAAAGCGCGAAGGCATTAATGTGGGCGGGTATTTTATATGGAGCCTGCTGGACAACTTTGAATGGGCCAAGGGCTATACCCCAAAACTGGGAATAGTAGGCGTTGATTTTAAAACACAACAGCGCATAATTAAAAGCAGTGGCAAGTGGTACAGCAATTTTTTGGCCGGGAAATAACTCCTTTAAAGTTCTATTGCAACTGTAACCTGTTGGTGAATTTGAATATGCGCGGTATTAACTTGTAAAACTTTTGAAGCAGGGTCGTAGTTCCAGTCTGTACCCTGCCTTAATACCTGTCCGTTGAGGCTTACCGATTTAACCGGTTTGGAATCAACTATTTTGATTTCAAAACTTCTTTGTTGCGGCTGCCCGGTAAACTCTTTGCTATCGGGCATTATTTTAAAAAGCATTTCGTTTTCGTGGTTTTCGAAAGCAAAATTGGTTTTAGAAAAAACATTGTTCCGGTAGGCCTCGGTGCTGCCATCGTCTTCGTACAAACTGAACGAAGCCTGTTGCGCCGGGTACACAGTAAGGATAAGGGTATCGGGCACACTGCCTGTAAGGCGAAGTTTGGGGGTCTGCGTGGGGATGATGCTGCCTGCTTTTACAAAAACGGGAATTTCATTGAGCGCATAATTTTGGGCGATGGTTTTTCCGCCCTGCACCAACTGGTTGTTCCTGAAATCGTACCAGTTGCCTTCGGGCAGCCATACCTTTACGCTGATGCTGTTCTTCCCTTTCATGGATTCATGTATTGGCGCTACAATCATATCGGCGCCAAAAAAATATTGCTGTTCCAAATGATAGGCTTTGTCCAGTTCCGGGTATTCGTAATACATAGGGCGGATGAGCGAAATACCCGAATCGTAAGCAAAGCGCGCATAGGAATAGATATAAGGCACCAGCGAATACCGCAACTGCATGGCCTTACGCATAGCGTCAAAATTGGGTTCGGGGTATTTCCAAATGCGGCGTTCGATGGTAGGGTCGGCTGTGGCATGGGTGCGAAAAATGGGGCTGAATGCACCCCATTGCACCCAGCGGGTATAGAGTTCGGGGTTTTGTTTGTTCTTCAAGCTAATGGGGTTCATGTGGCCGCCAATATCGTGGCTCCAGTAACCGAAGCCGACGTTAGAAGCCGTAGCCGTAAACTGCGGCTGATAAGTAAGCGAGCGCCAGTCAATAATACAATCGCCGGAGAACCCGATTTGATAGCGCTGGTTGCCAAGGCCGCCATAGCGGTGAAAAATAAGCGGGCGTTTGCCTTCGCGTTGCATATCGCTGAAATGAACGTAGTTGAGGTAGAAGGTGGGGTTAACGCCTTTAATATTGGTGTGGCCCCACTGCTGCCAATCGAGCCACCAAAAATCAACACCGTCTTTTTCGTAAGGATGAAGGAGGATATTAAAATAGTTCTCCGCAAATTTTTTGTTGGTGATATCGAAGGGAATTGTTGGATGACCGGTGGTGTCTACACCCATTGCTTTGGCAAAGGCAGCGTAGGCCTGCTCATGCGGCTGCACACCGGCGGCAGGGTGAAGGTTAAGGCAGGTTTGAATATTCTTTTCGTTCGTCCAGTGCAGGAATTCTTTATAATCGGGGAAATATTTTTTCTCCCAGGTAAAGCCGGTCCAGCCGTTCAGTTTGGGCGTGTATTGATGAAAAATTTCGGGGCTGGAGCTTTCGGTAAGGTGCCAGTCCATATCCACCACCAATACATCAAGGGGGATGTTATTTTTTTCGTAGCCCGCCACAATATCTTTCATGTCCTGTTCGGTATATTTCCAGTACCGCGAATACCAAATACCAAAAGCGAATTTTGGGGGCATCGAAATTTTACCGGATATGGAAACAAAATCGTAAAGGGCAGCTTTGTAGTTAGTGCCATAGCCAAAAAAATACCAATCCTGCACGTTGTAGTTGGGGCGGGCCTCCACCCAGGGCCAATCGGAATTATCAAACAAAGGGCGTTTAGAATCGTCAATAAAACACCACCCGCTGCGCGACAGGATGCCATCTTCAACGGGTAGTTTTTTGAGCGAGTAAAAACTGAATTTGCCTAAAACGCCATCGAGCGTACGAGTAGTGCCTTTCAGGTTTTTGTGGTCTTTAGTACCGGGCCGCCAGGTAAAGTTTTGTGTAGCATCTTTATAAGCAATGCCGAGGTTATTTTTATTGAATGGGCCGGAGTTTTCTTTATAAACCAACTCAAGAAAAGCAGTGGTAATAATGAGGTTTCCGTTAGCATGTGATGCCTTAAATGCAGGAACCGGCAAATGGCGGTTAACGATTGTAAGCGAGGCCTGGTTGTTGAATTTCGCGCTATCGGCATACTCCATCCTTATCACCCTGTCGGTTAATACGGTGAAGCGTGCATTGCCTGAAACAACCACTGCACCGGGGTTAGCTACCGGGTTGTATTGTTGGGCGTTAACGAATGAGAAATTGCAGAAGCAGAAAACAAAAAGAAGCAGGGCAAGGCTGTATTTCATGTACTGAAATATAAGTTGCCATTACCACTCGCGCAAATATGATTTCAAATTACTGCTTTTTCCAGCCCTTAATACTGCTGCTAATGGCCTTTACCGAAGCGGTATCGTCTTTAAAGTACCAGTTAATAGTTTGCTGGGTGGTGGTTTTATCGTCGGAGTAATGGAAGAATACTACTGATTTAACAGCCGGGTATTTTTGTGGCATACTATCCAAAGCGCTGGCAAACCACTGGCTGCGGTTGCCGCCCACTGCCAACGAACCGAACTCGGTAATCATTATTGGTTTATTAAACACCGCTAATTCTTTATAGTGCTTACCAAAAATATCTTCAAAGCTCCACCACTTGCTCCACGATGCCACTGTGCCGTAGTTCAGTACCCCCACGCCTACGTAATCTACATAAGCATCGCCGGGATAAAAGTCTTTAAAGTAACCGTAGGCAGGGTGCGGGCTCCATACCCAAATTATGTTAGTAGCTCCCTGCTGAACAAACACATCGTGTATATGCCTCCAGGCGGCGATAAAATCTTTAGCTGTGTTGTTTTGCGGGCCCCAGGGATAACGGTAGGGGTCGTTCATTTCGTGGCCAACACGTAGCATAACCGGGCTTTTGATGCTCTTTGCTTCATCGGCCCATGCTTTTATGTAAAAATCATAAACGCCATTGGCCACATCGTGCATACCGCCTTTATCGCGTTTGTCAACCGGGCGTAATTGCGGGTAATTAGCAGGGTCAAAATCAGTTAGCCAGGGCTCCCAGGTAATAAGCGGAATGGAACCCATCCCGATAATGCTTTTTACCTGCAGGGTAGGGAATAACTCTTCGGTTTTACCTCCCCAGGCGGTATAAATGTGAATGATAGGAAAAATAGTGCGCAACGAATCTTCCAGGTCAATAATACTGCTGAACCCGTCTTTCGTATTATTATCGTATGCACCGGTTAAAATAACCTGCGGGTTGCGGAGCACCGCTATATTGCTTTTATACGTATCAAGCCATTTTAACTTATCTGAGCGCTTGTCTTCACGCTGCTGTATAATCATGCTGTTTTCCATTTCATTCACCTTATCGCCGGTATATGAAAACAGGTTTTCCAATGGCCCACGGGTTTTTTTGCCCATTACTGACAGTATAAGCACTATGCCCAGGCCAATTAAAAGTGCCAGGAACGACATGGATAATCTAAATGCCTTTGTCATATTTTTCAGAATTTATGATAGATGATAAATTGATTTTTGCCCAAGGGTCTTCGTCTTCCAGGTTCCATGCTTCTAATGCAGCCAACACACCGCCCACCGCCATTAAAAAGGCTACGAACGAGAAGGCAATCATGCCCCAGGTTTTTTCGGCCGTCATTACCAAATCTGCTTCGGGCATTAAAAACTTGCGGTAACTGAAAATTGAAATTACAGCAAACAGGAAAACGCCAATTTGCAAAACCAATGGCCTGGCAAAAGGCGTAAAATAACCGGTGGCGGCCTTTTTTGCCGTAGGGATGTAGGGGATTTCGGCATTTACCAGGGCCAGCAAAAAGCCCAGTGTAAATACCGGCCAGCAGGCATATTTTAAAATCATGCCCCGCCAGTGCAAACCGCGTTCGCTTTCGGGGTGGCACATCCAGCGTTGCATGTATAAATAAATGACTATGCCCATAAATGCAATTGGCACTCCATGGATGAGGAACTCAACAAACGACATGCTTGCCGGCAGGATACCGGTGAAGAAATAAATGAACGGAATAAGCGTAAAGAAAAACTGTATTACCCCCACAAAATAATAGGTGCCTATAGTTATGTATGAAAGCCTTTGCCAAAAGCTAAGGTTCCAAAACAGGCGGGGTATTTCAACAAAAGTAACCTCAAACACACCGCGCGCCCATTTTAGCTGCTGCTTACAAAATGAGCCTAAGTCTTCAGGCACCAGGCCCCGGCTAACTATTATCGGGTTGTAAACCGATTTCCAGCCTTTGGCATGGAGGCGAATGGATGTAATTAAATCTTCTGCCAGGCCAATGCCATGCCCGCCAATGCTTTCGAGCGCTTTACGGCGAAAGGTGCAGTTAGCGCCAATGGCCACGCTGCATCCATAGCCATTCAAACTCATTTGCGTGGGGCCGTAAAAGGTATAGGTTTGCTCGGCAGCGCCAGCGGCGGTAAACGAACGGTATTGGTTATAATAAGCCTGCGATACCTGCACGAAGCCTGTTTTTTCATCGCGGAAATAACCCAGTGTGTGGTCTAAAAATTCAGGAAAAGGGATATGGTCAGGGTCAAGCACCAGGATAAAGTCCTCCTTCGTCATCTTCAGGGCCTTATTAATTTTGCCTGCCTTGGCGCCGGGTATGCCTACCAATTCCAGCCAAACAGCTCCATGTTTTTCAGCCACTTCTTTAAAGCGGGGGTCGCGGGTATCATCGAGCAAATAAGTGGTGTGCGGATAGCTTACACGTGCGCAGGCTTCAAGGGTTTTTTCAAACATGGTAAGCGGCTCACCGGGCGAACTGGTGGTAAAAATGGCGACACTTAACCCTTTTTCAGGGTCAATGTGTTCGGGCTTTGAAATACCGAGGTAGTTAATCCAGATAAGGATAAGGCGGAACAAACCATACCAAAAAATAAAGCTAAGCATAATGTAAAACCAAAGCACGCTTATGTGCGAAGGCCTGAACCACCAGTCCATAAAATCAAGAATGCATAAAATGCCGGCAATAACCAGTGCCAGCAGCATAAAGCGGTCAAGCCAGGTTACACTACGCGATTCCCTGAACTCCCAAAGGTTTTTACTTCTTTTTCTTCCCATTTAAAAAACTGGCTTTTAAACTAAGGCCTGCATAGTGGCTGCTGAAAAAATAACTGCTGGTATAAGTATATTCTGCTGATAGGTTAATGGCACGGTTAGCCTGCCATGATAAAGATGCCCCTACATTAAAGGGCCAAAAGGTATTACGGAAATAATCGCGGGCTATAACCGTTTCGCCGCCGTAATTATCAAGATATAGGTAAGGGGTTTGTGCCGATGCATAAAAACCAATATTCGCATGTACATTTATGCTTAAAGCCTTTATTGGTTCCATATCAAAGGAAACAAGCGCCGAATGTGTTTGCACCATATTGGGGGTAAAATAGGGGGTGTAAACGCCGGTTATTTGCTGTGTGGTGGCGTAATTACTGATAATTTGTGCCAGTGTTTCGGAGGAAACAAAATGACTGGTATTAGCATTGCTGAAATTATAGCTATAGCCAAAGCGCAGTTCGGCCTTCCAGAATTTGATAGGCGGTGCAAAAAGCCAGGCATAAGCTGAGTAGGCATAATTTTTATCGTTGAAATAATTAAAATCAAACGAGGCTTTACCATTCCAGGTGCTCTTGTCATTCCAACCCAACGAGAAAACAAAGTGCCCCGCATTAACAACACTATCAATACTGCTGATGGTGTAGAAATACGGTTTCTCCTCAGCCTGAACTTCAACTACTAAATGCTTAATAAAGGTTTTACTGATATATAAATTGCCTAACCAGCTTATGCGGTTGGTGGGGTATTTAACCACACCGGCGTTTGCCTGTAGCAGCAATCCAATCTGGCTGAAATTAGTTACATCGCCTGCCTGGAATATTTGGGCCGATTTAAAGGAGCCATTGGTATAAAATACCGGGGAATAGAAGCCCAGTTGCAGCGCGGCATAACGATGGAGGTAAATGCCTGCTTCAATTGAAGGGGCTATAGTTTGCATTGGTTGGTCATCGTTAGTATAGCCAATGCCTGTTTTCAGCCAGGGGGCTTTTGCCTGCGCTACTTTTTCGTATAAACCAAGCGCTTCGGTATTGCCTTTATCCAATTGCAGCGCATAGTATGCTTCGAGGTTAGTTTGGTTATAATTACCATTGTCAAATGCTATCCGTGCTTTAAGGATGTGCATAGCGGAATAGTTTTTGCCCCGTGCCTGTAAGCGGGCTATAATGGTATCGGCTTGTTTTAAATCTCCCAGGTCAACCAGTTCTTTGGCGTAATCCAGTTGCAGGTAATCATTATCGGGGTTTAATGCCATAGCTTTGCGGTAGGCCTTTTTCGATTTAGAAATATGGTTAAGCCAGTATTCGGTTTGCGCATAAAGCCAAAG
>DASZPC010000630.1:0-8075 GCA_035550455.1 Chitinophagales bacterium
AAAAGAAAATAGGCGATACTGAGTATGGTATTGGGTGGTTTCCGATGGGAGGCTACGTAAAGATAGCCGGTATGGTGGACGAAAGCATGGACGAAGAGTTTTTGAAAAGCGAACCCAAGCCCGATGAATACCGTGCCAAAAAGAACTGGCAGAAACTAATTATTATGCTGGGGGGCGTTACCATGAACGTGCTGCTTGGCTGGTTTATTTACTCGCAACTGCTTTTTTGGAATGGGGAGTATATACTACCCGCCGAAAATGCTAAGTATGGCATTAACTGCGATTCGATTGCCATGTATGCCGGGTTCAGGGATGGGGATGTTATCTTATCGCATGATGGGGGTAAAAAGTTTGAAAGTTTTAACTCGGTGCCCAAAGAACTTATACTGGATGATATTAAAACTGTAGAAGTATTGCGCGATGGGAAACCATATACTATTAACCTGCCTGCCGATTTTGTTGACTCGGCTATTGCTGTAAGGGCGAAAAGCTTTATTGATTTTCGCATTCCTTGTATAGTGGGCCAGTTTGCCGATACCAATGTTATAGAGGGCAAGTTGCAAAAAGGCGATGTGATTTTAAGTCTGAATGATTCGACAGTGCATTATTTCAGGGAAGCACGTGGCATACTGGCTAATTTTAAAGGGCAAGATGTACGAATTAAATACCTGCGCGGAAAAGATACCCTTGCGACAACCGTTAAACTACCCGAGAGCGGGTTGCTTGGCTTTGCCCCGCCCAGCGATGTAAAAGCCTATAAACCTTATTTTGATATAAAAGAAACACATTATTCTTTGCCCGTGTCGTTTATACATGGGGCCAGCATTGCATGGACAAGGCTGGTTGATTATATAGGCCAGTTTAAACTTATTTTTCACCATAAAGCGTACAAGCAACTGGGCGGTTTTGCCACTATAGGCTCTATGTTCAGCCCTACATGGGACTGGATAGCTTTTTGGCAGCTTACAGCATTTTTATCGCTTATGCTGGCAGTAATGAACCTTTTACCCATACCTATGTTAGATGGTGGGTATGTAGTGCTACTGCTTATTGAAATGATTAGCGGCAGGCAATTAAGCGACAAAACTGTAGAGTATATACAGCGTGTTGGCTTTGTAATAATCATAATGCTGATACTTTATGCCAATGGCATGGATTTGTTCAGGCACTTTATGAAATAAGTAGGTTTTACTTTAATAAGCTAAAGCATTGCTATGGCAACAGGTTTTTTCAAAGTACCGGTGGCGCACAATGAACCGGTTAAAGCTTATCAACCCGGCAGCCCCGAGCGGGTGGAATTACAAAAGAAATTAGCCGAAATGCGCGCTGAGGTGCGCGATATACCCATGTTTATAGGTGGCAAGGAAGTTACAGATGGTAAAAAACTACCCGTTAACCCGCCACACGACCACCAACATGTGCTTGGTTACTATTATAAAAGCGAAAAGCAGCATGTAACACAAGCTATTGAAGCAGCCCTTGCCGCCCGCGAAAACTGGGTAAATATGGCATGGGAACAACGTGCTGCTATATTTTTAAAAGCAGCTGAATTAATGGCAGGCCCATACAGGGCCGAGATGAACGCTGCGACCATGTTGGGGCAATCGAAAAGTGTATCTCAGGCAGAGATTGATTCGGCATGTGAGATTATTGATTTTTTGCGCTTTAACGTGCAATACATGAGCGAGATATACGCCATGCAGCCCCAAAGCAACCCCGGTATATGGAACCGGGCTGAATGGAGGCCTTTGGAGGGGTTTGTGTATGCACTTACGCCTTTTAACTTTACTGCTATTGCAGGTAATCTGCCAAGCAGTGTGGCAATGATGGGGAATGTGGTGGTTTGGAAGCCATCGAACACACAAGTGTACGGAGCGCATGTATTAATGAAAGTTTTCAGGGCGGCTGGTGTGCCCGATGGGGTAATTAACCTTATATACCCAAGCGGCCCCGATGCGGCAGAGGTTGTTTTTTCCCATCCATCTTTTGCCGGCATTCACTTTACAGGTTCTACCGGCGTATTTCAGGATATATGGAAAAATATAGGCGGCAATATTGCCAAATACAAAACCTACCCACGTATTGTGGGCGAAACCGGTGGAAAAGATTTTATTCTGGCGCATAAGTCGGCTGATGTGAATGTGTTGGCTACTGCTATCTCGCGCGGGGCTTTTGAATACCAGGGCCAAAAATGTTCGGCAGCATCAAGGGCTTATATACCTGATAATTTATGGGATGAGGTGAAAGCCCGGGTTGAAGCTGATTTGAAAAGCATGAAAATGGGCGGCGTAGAAGATTTTACCAATTTTATTAACGCCGTAATTGATGAAAAGAGCTTTGATAAACTGGCTGCATATATTGAAGCCGCTAAAAATGATAAAGATGCGGAAGTGATTATTGGCGGCAAGTGCGATAAAAGCAAAGGCTGGTTTATTGAGCCTACCATTATTTTAGCTAAAGACCCGAAATATGTTACCATGTGCGAGGAACTGTTTGGGCCGGTGCTTACTGTTTATGTGTACGATGCTGAAAAATACGAAGAGATTATAGCCACCGTTGATTCAACCTCGATTTATGCTTTAACGGGTTCGATTATAGCACAAGACCGGTATGCCATTGAACTTGCTACCAAGAAACTTCAAAATGCGGCAGGTAATTTTTATATAAACGATAAACCTACCGGCGCTGTAGTAGGGCAACAGCCCTTTGGCGGCAGCCGCGGATCGGGCACAAATGATAAAGCGGGCAGTATGTTGAACCTGCTGCGTTGGGTATCGCCGAGGGTAATTAAAGAGACGCTGGTACCACCTACCGATTACCGTTACCCATTTTTAGCGCCCGATAAACAATGAGCACTCTGCAAAATAAAGTAGTTTGGGTAACCGGCGCTTCATCGGGCATTGGCGAAGCATTGGTTTACGCGCTGGCTAAAGAAGGCGCAAAACTGGTGCTATCGGCCAGAAGAAAAGAGGAACTGGAAAGGGTAGCCACTGCCTGCCAGTTACCGCCGGATAATATTTTGGTGTTACCCCTTGACCTTGCTGATGAATCGGATTTTACGGCTGCCAAAGACGCTGTTGTAAACAAATTTGGCAGGATTGATATACTGGTTAACAACGGTGGCATAAGCCAGCGCTCGTTGGCAAAAGATACGGCCGTTGATGTTGACCGGCGCATTATGGAGATAAATTACTTTGGCACCATTGCGCTAACTAAAATAGTGCTTCCGCAGTTTATAAAGCAGAAAGCGGGATTGTATGTAGTGGTAAGCAGTGCAGTGGGCAAATTTGGTTCGCCGTGGCGTAGTGGGTATTCGGCCAGTAAACATGCCCTGCACGGTTTTTTCGATTCGCTGCGTGCAGAATTGTATGCTGATGGAATAACCGTATTGATTGTTTGCCCGGGCTTTATACAAACTAATGTATCGGTAAATGCATTAACCGGTAATGGGGATAAACTGGGCAGCATGGACGCGGCTACTGCCAAAGGCCTTACTGCCAGTGAGTGCGCACGCCAAATTATTTCAGCCATAAAAAGCGGGAAAGAAGAAATAGTAGTAGCTAAGTTTAAAGAGCGGTTTGGAGTACTGGCCAAGCGATTTGCGCCGGGCGTATTTTCCGCTATGATACGCCGTATGAAAGTGCGGTAAAAATTTAGTCTTCTTTAAAATTTTTGCCGTGCTTATTCGTTAGCTTTGCTGTTGCGGTCCCCTTTTAATTCACTTTTATTTTTTACTCAGCAATGAAAAAACATTTACTGTTTTTGCTTTTGGCAGTGTGTTCAACGCAGCTATTTGCCCAAGGCCATCTTATTTCACACACCTTATTTAAAACAGTTACTAAGGACGAATACCGCGCCGTGTTGAAGAAAAGGCATGTGCCCAAATCGTTAGCGCCATCGCGTTACACGGTTGATGTGTATGATATAACCTATTACACCAAATGGCATGACGGCAGCACCATAAAGGCAAGTGGGCTTTGTTTTGTGCCACGCAATGCCAAAGAAGCCCTGCCAACAGTGGTGTACCATCATGGGACAAGGTTAGAGAAGGGGCGCAGTCAGAACTTGAACAGCCAAGACTATTTATGCCTGGGGATGGCTATGGATGGTTATGTAGTAATTGAGCCCGATTATATTGGTTTAGGCGAAGGGGATAAATTCCATTTATACCAGGTAGCCAGCAGCATGGGCCAGGCAACAGTTGACATGCTTTTTGCCTTGCGCGATATGGAAGATACGCTTGGCATGAAATCGAACGGGCAGCTTTTTTTAACGGGTTATTCCGAGGGCGGCTATGGGGCGCTTGCCGCACAGAAACTGATAGAGGATAAGTATTCGGACCAATTTCATGTAACGGCTTCATCGCCTATGAGCGGGGCTTATGCCATGAGCACTGTAATGAGCCAGGTGATGTTCCATAATTATCCGCGCCCGCACTATTTACCTTACCTGTTGCATTCCTACAACGAGGTTTACCATTTTGTGTCGCCGGATATTAATGTGGCTTACAAGGCCCCTTATGACACCATTATACCGAAGTTGTTTGACGGTACGCATGGCTATGCGCAAATAGACAAGGTGTTACCACATGTACCTAAAGATATGCTGAAAGATACGTTTGTAAACATGTTTATTTCGCAACCAAATTTTCCGTTTAAAGTAGCCTTAAAAGAGAATGACCTGGATAACTGGCTGCCTAAGGCACCGGTGCAACTTTGTTATTGCGATAGCGACCACCAGGTATCGTGCCAAAATGCTTTGGTAGCTTATAAAAATATGCGCGCCCTTGGCGCAAAACATGTTACACTGCGCGATGCCGGTAAAAGATATGACCACGGTGGGTGTGCAGTTTTCGCCTCGCTATACACCAAAATGTATTTCGATAGTTTTAGAAAAGGGAGTAAATACGGGCGTAAAGGCCCTGCCGGTAAGCGTTTTATGGTGTCGCTGGCCAAGATGATTGTAAATAAACAAATGGCAAAACACAAACACCACGAGAACGAAGGTTAGGTTAACACTCGGGCAGATTGAGAGGGATTTTTATAGCCAGCCCGCCTTCTGCGGTTTCCTTGTATTTGCTGCTCATATCAACGGCTGTATCCCACATAGTTTTTATTACCGCGTCTAAAGATACTTTCATTTGGTCGGCATCGCTTTGCAGGGCAAGTTGGGCTGCCATAATAGCTTTAATAGCCCCCATGGTATTACGCTCTATACAGGGTATTTGTACAAGCCCGCCAATGGGGTCGCAGGTCATACCCAAGTGGTGTTCCATAGCAATTTCAGCGGCCTGCATAGCCTGCGAAGGAGTGCCCCCTAAACATTCGGTTAAAGCGGCAGCCGCCATTGACGACGAAACCCCAATTTCGGCCTGGCAACCACCCATAGCGGCAGATATGGTTGAGCCTTTTTTAAATAAGGCCCCAATTTCGGAAGCGGTGAGCAAGAACTTTACAATGTCGGAATCGTTTGTTCCACCGGCAAACAAATGGTAGTACATCAGCACTGCGGGTACCACGCCAGCAGCGCCATTGGTAGGTGCAGTAACCACACGGCCAAACGAGGCATTTTCTTCATTTACCGCCAGTGCAAAGCAACTTATCCAGTTAATAGTGGCGTTAAAATTGTTGTTGCCACTTTTTACAGCAGTAACCCATTCATCGAAGCTGGTTTCTTTTTTACCGGCCAGTAAACGTTTGTTCATTGCGCTGGCACGGCGGGCAACATTTAAGCCACCGGGCAGGGTCCCTTCAGTATGACAACCACGGTACATACATTCCTTCATTACCCCCCAAATGCGCAGCACGCCCCTGGTCGTCTCTACATCAGGCCGCCAGCAGCGTTCGTTTTCCATTACCAATTGCGAAATACTTAGCCCGGCACGCATACAGTTTTGAAGCAAGTCGTCAGCATCATTTATATCATATTTTAATGCAACGCCTGCAACGGGTGCTGATTCCTCGCCTTCCTTTACCACAAAGCCACCGCCTACTGAGTAATAGACATCTTCAATTACATTTCCGTTCGCTAAAACCGCTTCAAACTTTACAGCGTTTGGGTGAAAGGGCAGGCTTTCTTTTTTCAGGAAAACAATATTGGTAGCGGGGTCGAAATTTATTTCGTTAATGCCCGCCAAATTGAGTTTTTTATCAGAACGTATTTGGGCGATAGTGCTATTAATAGCGCCAGTGTTACAGGTAACCGGGTCTTCGGCCATTAAACCAAACATAACGGCTATATCAGTGCCGTGGCCCTTGCCGGTTTTGGCTAAGGAGCCGTATAAGTAAACCTTTACAGTTTCAATACCGGTTATAGAAGATTGCTTTTTAATTTGCGAAAGGAACCTTTCGGCTGCACGCCAGGGGCCAAGGGTATGCGAGCTGCTTGGCCCAACGCCTATTTTGAAAATATCGAAAACGCTTAACAACTCCTTGTTCATACTTGTAATACAAAGCTAATAGCTGTTTTGTTATTACAAACAGTAACCAATGCTAAAAGGAACCGCTTACAATTTTACCCATCGGGCATAGCCTGTAACAGAAGGGTTAGCATTATCTTTTACTGAAATTATTTTAAGCCCAGGAGACAGTTTTTGGATGTTAAGGGAAATTTTGCGGGAATTATGCGGCGATTGGTATTCCACGCGACCGAGAATATCTGTAATGACCAGGTTGTAATCATCAAGAGATGTTTCAAGCACCAGTAGGCCCTGCCCTGGGTTAGGGTAAGTTTTTATGGGCAAATTACCCCCCAGATAATTAATAGCAGAAATTCCATCATTATGCAAAATAGTAGTACAGCCAAGTTGCACCCCGTGCTTATCGAACACACAAAGACGCATTGAATCTTTACCAAAAACATCGATGGTTCCATAGCTATCTAGTGTATCATTGTTAAAAATACCGCTACCACCACCGTTCCATAAAATATTCCCTATGTGGCCAAAGCCAAGCAGGGGGGTGTATTGGTCGAAATAATAATTGATTGTACCTTCATCATTTGCAGCCATACCGCTGGAAGATAGTTCAGGTAACCCTGCGTTAGTACCGTCATCAATCATGCTGCTGTGCGAATCGCCGGAAATAACAACCGTGTTTTTGACAATACCCTGCTGTGCCATTTTCAGGATGGTGTCCTGGTCGTATGGGTAACCATCCCAACAATAAGACATTTGGGATGCTAAAACCAAACCTGAGTTTAGGCCACCGGCAATGTTAAGGGCAACGTGCTGTAAGCCAATGCCTACATTCAGGATGGTGTCGTAATTTTTATTGAAAACAATGCTGGATCCAATAACCGTCCAATCTGTTTGCGGATGGGTTAATTTATAAATGAGCCAAGCGCGTTGTGTTTCGCCCATCATAGTATGGTGCGGCGCTGGTTGATAGGACCATAAACCTGTTAAGCTATCATAATGGAAGGCCTCGTGCCTGGGCTGGCGGTTATTGCGCAGGTCAAGCATTAAAAACTCAACATTGCCTATTATGAAAGAATGATAAATACCAGCGGAAGTATCAACAGGAGGGTAAGCGGGAAAGTAATTAAAATAAGCTTGAATGGCACCTTCGCGTATACCGGCTGGCATTGGGTTGGTATATAGTTGTGTTTGGGCAGAACCATTACTATCAACCGAAACGGTAAAGGTTGGATAGGTCCAGCCCTCGCCGTCGTTCCAGGAAAAATCATCGTCGTACACATAATCAACAGGAGTATAGGGCATTATACTGGTACGCATACTTTCATCCCGGTAGCGGGATGCGAAAGAAGCTGATTGTTTACTGGGATATAACATCATGTCGTTGCCAAACTGGGCCGGTGGCCAGTTCCAGTCGCCAAGGTGAATAAACAAATCAGGGTCTAAATTTTTAATCCTGCTAAATAATTCGGGATTAGGGGTATAGTTACAAGATCCCACCACTATTTTTAAAGGCCCAACACTTCCTTCGGTTGGGAAAGTGCGAAACCTGCCGATAGTGGTATCAATAATTCCCCCAAAGCGGAAACGGTAGTAATACTTTGTTGATGGTTCGAGCGTATCAATAGTTTCAATACGGGTACCGAATAAAGGCGTGCGG
>DASZPC010000631.1:0-6319 GCA_035550455.1 Chitinophagales bacterium
CTTCGCTTTCTTTAAGTGTTGTGCCTTCAAAATACCGGCTGCAATAGCCCGAATACAAGTGGTCGGTGCCGGGTTCAAAAAACATACCTTCCCGGCATTCAGGTGTTTGCTGTAAAACAGAAAGTGCAGTTAAAACGCTCATGTAAGGTCCCGGTTACTGTTTCCGGTGGTTAATGTCATTTGCAAATATTAATCCTTTACTAATCACATATTAATTTTTTGGTGAGGGGGCAGCTTTATTTAACTACAAAGGCCGGGGTGTACGTTTTTTAGCATATTCGTGGTAGTCAAAACCACATGATAGCAATAGCCATAATACTGGGTTTTATAGGTTACCTGCCGCCCGGCAATATTAACCTTGCCGTGGTGCAGCTGGCACTTACCGAAGGTAAATTAAAGCTATGGTCTTTTATCTTCTTTGTTGCTGTAATGGAAATGTTGTATTGCATTGCTTGTATTATTGGCATGGGCTACCTGCTTAAGCAGCCGGGCCTGGTGCGGGTTGCCGAGTGGTTGGCGGTGGTGCTTTTTGGCGCACTTGGCATTTTTACCCTTCTTGAAAACCGCCACCTAGCTACCGGTAAAACCGCCCCAACAGGGGTAGGTAAAGCTATTTTTGTAACTATTTTAAACCCTTTGCAAATACCGTTTTGGATGGTATGGGGCGTATATGTGGTTCAAAACCATATTATTGACGGCGGTTTGTTGTCGGTAACGCTTTTTGGGGGGCTTACTGCCCTTGGCACTATAGTAGTACTGTGGATGTATGCTACCGGCGGCAAAGCCCTGGTGGAAAAGCTGAACCTAAACCGGGTTTTGCTAAACCGCGTAATTGGCATTTTGCTGCTCGCCCTTGCCTTGTGGGAACTGTTCAAAGTGTTATTTAGCTAGTGATATTTGCGGGTATCTTATTGCAGAAAGCGAAGCAGTCTATGGATTAACGAAAAACTGCTTATTTTCAGCGTTCGCGTTTAGGGCGTAAGTGGGCACAACGAACGCCCGGCGAGATTATAAAATGAATTAAATGATGGATTATACTATTCCCCGCAGGCGCGGTGGCCTGATGCGGTTATGTGTGCTGGTGGTTTTAATGTTGGGTGCTTTTGCCTTGTGGGCGCAGGTTCCGCAGGGTGTAAATTACCAGGCCATAGCCCGCGATGCTTCCGGCAACCCATTGGTTAATCATACGGTTTCTGTACGCATAACCATTAATCAGGGCATAAACCCCGGCACGCCCGAATACCAGGAAACCCACACGGTAACCACTAACCAGTTTGGCTTATTTGTTTTAAAGGTAGGTATGGGTACCCCCGTTTTAGGCAATTTCTCTGCCATTAACTGGGCTGCTGGCAATAAGTATATGTTGGTTGAAATGGATGCCACCGGTGGTTCAAATTACATGAACATGGGCTCTACACAGTTGTTGAGCGTGCCTTATGCCCTTTATGCGCAAACTTCGGGTGGTACCTCTGTGCCCGGCCCTACCGGGGCTACCGGCCCGGCAGGTGTAACTGGTGCATCCGGTGCAACAGGGGCTACGGGCCCCACAGGGGCAGCAGGCGTAACCGGGGCCACCGGCCCGCAGGGGGCTACCGGAAATACAGGCAATGCCGGGCCAACTGGCGCTATAGGGGTTAATGGTAACACCGGCCCTACAGGTGCTACCGGCGCTGATGGCCAGCCCGGTACCCCGGGCGTAACCGGCGCTACTGGTGTTACAGGTACTACAGGCCCAACCGGGGCAGATGGTTTACCCGGTGTTACCGGGCCCACCGGGCCCACCGGCATCACCGGTGCAACCGGGAATGATGGCTTGCCGGGCCCAACAGGGGCAGGTGGTGGCGCAACCGGCCCTACAGGCCCTACGGGCGCCGATGGTTTAAGTGGCCTTACAGGCGCAACAGGCCCCACTGGCGATACAGGTTTGCAGGGGGGTACCGGCCCAACCGGTGCCAATGGTTTGAGTGGTACTACGGGGGCAACGGGCCCTACCGGCCCCACGGGTACCAATGGTATTGATGGTGTTACCGGGGCAACCGGGCCAACTGGAGTAACCGGCCCTTCGGGAGTTGATGGAACGAATGGTTTACCGGGTGCAACCGGGCCAACCGGCCCCACAGGCAATACCGGCCCTACCGGTGCTGGTGGCGGGGCAACCGGCCCCACCGGCCCTACCGGCGTTGATGGTATAAATGGGCCTACCGGCCCTACTGGTGCTGATGGCTTAAATGGGGTTACCGGTGCAACCGGCAACACTGGGCTTACTGGTGCAACTGGTTTTACCGGAAGTACCGGTTCAACAGGCGCTACCGGCCCAACAGGTGTTACCGGGCCTACAGGTATAACAGGCGCCAGTGGTTTAACTGGCGATACCGGCCCAACGGGTCCAACTGGCCCAACCGGTCCTTCTGGTACCGATGGTTTGCCCGGCCCCACCGGCGATACCGGCCCCACCGGTGCTGGTGGCGGGGCAACTGGTCCAACTGGCCCAACCGGCAATACCGGTGCTACAGGCGGCGTTGGCCCTACTGGTTTTACCGGTTTAACGGGCGCAACAGGCTCAACGGGAATAACCGGGCCTACAGGGTCAACAGGTGTTACCGGCGCTACCGGATTGCAAGGTATAACCGGAGTTACTGGTGATACGGGTGCTATGGGTATTACAGGCCCAACAGGCCCAACCGGCAATACCGGTGCTACAGGCATTACTGGTGTAACCGGTAATACGGGTTCCACCGGGGCTACGGGCATTACCGGCGCTACCGGATTGCAAGGTGTAACAGGAGTTACTGGCAATACTGGTGCTACCGGCAGTACCGGGGCAACTGGTAATACCGGCTCAACTGGAGCAACAGGAAACACCGGCAACACCGGTCCCACAGGTAGTACAGGGGCTACTGGCAATACCGGAACAACCGGCATTACTGGGGCTACAGGTAGTACTGGTGTAACGGGCGATACCGGAGCAACCGGCAGTACCGGGCCTACAGGCTTACAAGGAATAACCGGAGCAACGGGCAGTACCGGCGCTACAGGTAGTACCGGCCCCACTGGCGATACAGGTGTAACCGGCCCAACGGGTGCTACCGGTACCACTGGTGCCACAGGAAATACAGGTAATACCGGCATTACTGGTGCAACCGGTTCAACAGGGGTTACCGGCGCTACCGGGCCCACCGGCATTACAGGTGCAACCGGTTTTACAGGCGTAACAGGCAATACCGGTGCCACTGGCGGTACGGGTTCTACCGGCGCAACCGGTTCTACTGGTGCTACGGGTAGTACCGGCGCTACCGGTAGTACGGGGGCTACTGGTGATATTGGCCCAACAGGGGCTACAGGTAATACAGGTTCCACTGGCGCAACAGGCCCTTTGGGTGCTGCGGGTGGCGACCTTTCTGGTACCTATCCTAATCCTACAGTAACACATATTCAGGGCGATTCAGTCTCCTCTGTGGCGCCAACCGCCGGGCAAATACTGTTTTTTGATGGAACAGCTTATGTGCCTTATACACTCGATACTTCTACTATTAAAGCCTGGCTACTGAGCGGTAATGCAGGTACCGTGGCAGGCACCAATTTTATTGGTACTACCGATAATGTCGGTTTGTATTTCAGGGTGCATAATGAGCGCAGCGGTCAAATTGAAGAAACCTCATCTACTGCTTACTTCGGTTTCGATGCAGGCCCGCTTACTACCAGCAACATGCAAAACACAGGTATTGGGGCCAATGCTTTAAGCAATAACAATGGCTCTGGCGGTAATGGTAATACCGCCGTTGGTTATAATACGCTCATCACAAATTCAGGCAACAGTCCCGATTATGGTAACTACAATACAGCAATAGGGGTTAATGCGCTTTATGGCAATAGTACCGGCAATGGCAACATAGCGCTGGGCCCCTGGGCGTTAACTACTAATTTTAATGGTATGTATAACATAGGTATTGGTATGCAATCATTATACTGGACATCCAGCGGCTATCATAACCTCGCCCTCGGCGATTCGGCGCTGTATTCTTCCATTACCGGTTCATCCAATATCGGCATTGGTTTTGCCTCCGGCTTCAATACTTTAACAAGCGATAACGTGGCAATTGGTAATTATGCCCTTTTTAGTAATATTTCGGGTTATGACATGGTTGCCCTTGGCGACTCAGCACTTTATAGCCAGAGTGGTGGCAATGGTTATAATACAGCCCTTGGCAACCGGGCCATGTTTGCCAACTCCACCGGTGCCTATAACACGGCAGGTGGCAATAATTCAATGTTTAACAATAGTTCGGGTAATTTCAATACCGGTTTTGGCGCATGGGCTTTGTACAATAACACTACCGCCAGTTACAACACCTCCATGGGCGATTCAGCTTTGTATTACCTCAATGGCGGTAGTGGCTACAATACGGCATTAGGTTACCGGGCTATGGTGGGCAACACCGGGGGCTCGCAAAACACGGTTATTGGCGCTGCTGCCAATACAAGTACGGGCAGCCTGAGTAATGCCGGGGCGTTTGGTTATAATGCCATAGTAAATGCCAGCAATAAAATTGTTATTGGCAACAGCTCTGTTTCCACTATTGGCGGCTATGCTAACTGGAGTAATTTATCGGATGGCCGGTTTAAAACCGATGTGCGCGATAATGTGCCCGGCATTGAATTTATTTCGCAACTAAGGCCGGTTACTTACCGGTTAGATATGCATAAACTCGATGCCTTTTTATATGGCGATGGGGCCACTGCTTACGAACAATCTTTGCCCGGTGGCATTGCCGCTAAAGAGCAACTTGTTTATAGTGGTTTTGTGGCACAGGAGGTTGATAGCTTAGCGCGCAAAATTGGCTACAACTTTAGTGGCATTACACGCCCGCAGGGTAGTAACGACCATTATAGTATAAGCTATGCCGATTTTGTGGTGCCTTTGGTAAAGGCCGTGCAGGAGCAGCAAAAAATGATTGAGCAACAGAAACAGGAAAACACTGACCTGAAAACTGAAGTAGAATTATTAAAAGCCCGCCTGGATGCGCTGGAGCATAAAGCAGGGCAGAAATAAAACCTATGCCTGTGCTGCAGGCCCAAAGTTCATGGGCATAATGGGCGGTTCTTTATCGCTGATGGTGCCAAATTGCTGTTCGTAGCGTTTTACATTATCAATTAAGGCTTTCATCAGCCGCTTGGCATGTTCCGGTGTAACCACTATGCGCGCCTTAACTTTAGCTTTAGGCACACCCGGCATTACACGTATAAAATCAATTACAAACTCCTGCGGCGAGTGCGATATAATGGCTACATTGGAATAAATGCCTTCTGCCATTTCCTCGGGCAACTCAATATTTATTTGCTGTTGTTCTTCGTTCGGGTTCATAGTATAGCTTTAAAATAAAACAATTGAAACGCTAAGTTCAGCATTATTTTTCTTTTCCGGTTTCAAAAGTCTGCATCTCTTCCATCAGGTGCTTGTAAAAGGCAATGGTTTGCATGTAGTACGAAACTTTTATCCGCTCGTTAATGCCATGAAAACCGGCCAGCGCGTCATGGTCCATACGGGTGGGGAAAAACCTGAAAGTTTCATCGGTTAGGCCTGTAAAGCGTTTTGAATCGGTACTGCCTACCATCAAAAAAGGAGCTACCACTGCATCCGGGAAAATTTCGGCACTGGTGGCCTGTATCAGTTTAAATCCCCACGAATCTGCCGGTGTGGTTTCCGATGGCTCGTAGCTTTCAAGGATGCTTATTTCCACCCGCCTATCGTTAATAATTTTAATTACCCTTTCCCGTACACTACTTACACTTTCGCCCGGCAAAATCCGGTAATTCACTTTGGCGCTTACCTTCGAGGGTATTACGTTTTCTTTTACGCCTGCATTCATCACGGTGGTTACACCGGTTGTTCGTACCATGGCATTGCCATCTTCGGTGGCTGCATACTGCGAAAGTATTACCGGCTTTAAAAGCCATTTGTTGGCAAAAACCATTTTTAATGGCATTTGCATTTCGGGGCCTACATAATCAATAAAACCCTCTACCGATGGTGTTGCCCTCGTTTCAAATTTATTATCGTGAAGTTTTTTAACTGCGTTTACCAATACATCCAGCGAGCTTTCGGCAGGCGGCCTGCTGGAGTGCCCACCCTTCATATTTACCGTTAGTTCAAAAGTGGCATAACCCTTTTCAGCATTGCCCACCAGGGCTACATCGCGTTTCATACCTGGTACCAACCCTTCTGAAACCAACCCGCCTTCATCTAAATAAAAACCAAAGTGTATGTTATTGGCTTTACAATACGCAGCAATGGCGGCTGCACCGTTTGCGCCCCCAATTT
>DASZPC010000632.1:0-2189 GCA_035550455.1 Chitinophagales bacterium
GCCCCTATGTTTCCTGGCTTTGTGCTACCCTGCTTAATAAGTGTTGTATCTGGCCCAATATTATAGCTGGTAGCATAATTTATCCCTCCTCCGGCACCGTAAGAGGAAGATGAACTGGCGCCGCTTTTGCGAATTGATATATACGATTTAGCAATAGCACCTGAAGCACGGTTCCTGATACTATATTCAAAAATATCTTTGGCAAAATCAGCGCTCCAAAAACCACTATCGCGGTTAAAATCATACTTCACAAAATTAAGGGGTGCATTTACCCCGGCCATCCCTTTATCTGGCGAGGTATAACCTACCTGCAATAGTTCTACAAACGCATGTGGGTTAAACCTTGCTATATCAATTTCAACAAACGAGGGAACATCGCCGCTAATTTCTATTTCAATAGGGTTAGCTATGAATATTTCGCATTGCTTAATAAGGTTTATATAAATTTTACTACCGGTTTGCGTATTATCCTTACTATCAGTTACCCGCAAAAAAACTTCAAAGTCGGTCCAGTGGCAGTCCCAATTGCAGCAAGCATTGATCAGGTAGACAATAACAACCTGTGGGTCCTGTGGATCAATAGTTATTTTTGAAATAAGATTAGTATCGAATATGCCTGCACCGGTTGCCGTAAAATCAAGGCTTGCGTCAATAAATTTACGCAGATCAATTCTTATTATACCTGAGTATAACGGGTTTAATTCAATATAAACATCATTTGGTACAAAGAAGGAATACCGGGAAAGGTTAATATTGGCAGTGGCAACTTCGCCGGTAGTAGTATCCTTAATGGTGTACAAAAAACTATCGGTTACATTAATATCTGACCATCCCGATGCGTTTACATTGTACCAGTAAAGTATTTTTTTGCCATCATCGCTTATTTGAACAGCCATCGATTTATCATTAAAATCGGTGCCCACTGCTACTACCTTTAACGAACAACTATTGCTATAATACTTTTGTATGTCAATTACAGCCGTCAGCAAATAATCCCCCGTGGCGCCAGTTAACCCTTCTAAAGCTATAAGGCTGCTTAAAAACTCCTTGCCTGGATTACAAGTGGTATAAACATAATTTCGTGCGCGGTAAACAGAAATTTCGCCTGAATCAGGCATTATCCTGGTAATTGCCAAGTCCTGTAAGCTTGCTTTTAATGAAATATCCAGTGCTACTAAGGGCGTTTGATCGGACATATACAATAATTTATAAATTACACATTAATATTATAATACATTAATAATCCATTTTTATTAACTCCTGGTTGGCACTGTACCTGAATAGGTAACCGCTAAAACCACATCGTATATATTACCAGCAGTAAACAGGTCTTGTAAATCTTTCATATCAAATTGCCAGGTTCCCAGTGGGGTATGGCCAATTGCATTGATAAACCCACCTCCGTTTGTAAGTGTGCTGATAATACCCAGCTTATTCACCTTGGCATTACCTTTAATGATCAGGGCCTGCTCTTCATCTGGCTGAAAACTTAATTTTACCTGCAAATCCTGGTGTTGAATAAAAGGCCTGAAGGTTGGGTCATCAGTTTGTATCAGGAAATAAAGCTTCACCTGCTCAACCTCTAAATCGCTTACGTTAGCCGGAAAATCAAATACTGAGAGTTGAATATTGGCTTTCATAGCTGTATCAGCGTCTGATTCTTCGGGGTGACAAAGCACATAAAATTCATCGGCAAAGCTGTCTTTGAAAGAGAATACCTGGTCAGCACTAAAGTCCGTACCTAATTCCCTAATAACCTGTTGTTCATAATTCGAATCATATAAAGCGGTATAGTCAATTGTAAAAAGAACATCGCTTACGCTGTTGTAATCGAATTGGTTTGAAGCCTTGGGCATTTTTAATTCCCAACGCGTATGCACACCTGTGTCTTCAAATGGGTTAAGCAGTTTTGGATCCTGCATTTGCAGGCTAAATACGCCGGTTGCGTCGCGGGTACCCGACAGTGCTACCATTTCAGGACTACGGCGTACCACCGTATCCTGGAAAGTTTGTCCACCGATAACCACGTGCGAGTTGCCCGATGAAAGCAAAGTAGCTTTAATGCCCTGGGTAGGAGGGATAAGTGCAATAACAGATACTTTTACCTGTTTAATAAGCCTGAGGTAATGCCCGGGGAAATCCATATCGAAATAGCTTAATAACGTTTCGAAGGTTATTTCGCCGGTTTG
>DASZPC010000633.1:0-5034 GCA_035550455.1 Chitinophagales bacterium
CCTGTTAGCTGTAAGATTGAGGTATTTTAACCGTGATAAGTTAAAAAGGCCAACCGGTAAATTACTTAGCCTGTTACCCGAAAGGTTTAAACTTTCAAGATTTACCAAAGCGCCTATTGTTTGAGGCAAACTGGTAAGCCCTTTCCCTTTAAGATTAAGCGAGGTTACCGCCAACGGATTTTTAAGCGCTTCCTCTAAAGAAGTATATTCTTTTTGCGCACAGCTAGCAGAGGTTACCAATAATAAAAGAAAAGGGATTAAAGTCCACCTCATAAAGTTAATGGGCTATCAGCTTAAAAGCATTTTCAATATCCGCTATCAGCACATCGGCATCTTCCAGGCCAATAGAAAAGCGTATCATATTATAAGGATATTCCGAGGCATCGAAATCTTTGCGTGCCTGAAAACTGCAGGCAGGCATAATAAGCGACTCATAGCCCCCCCATGACACTGCCATTAAAAAACGTTGCAGGCTGTTACAAAAAAGCTCTACCTGTTTTACATCGGCGGCCTTTATTAATACCGTAAATAAGCCCCCACACCATTTCATTTGCTTTTGCGCCAACCCATATTGCGGGAAGGATTTAGAAAAAGGGTAGATAACCTTTTCAACCGTGGGATGGGTTTCCATAAAAGCTACCACCTTTTCAGTTGTTTCCTTTATCTGCCCCATACGCAGGGGCAACGTACGTAAACTGCGTATCAGTAACCATGCGTCATGCGGCGAAATAATACCGCCAAGATTTAAAAACTCTTCGGCGTAAATGCGGTTTATTATGGCCTTGCTGCCAATTAAATAACCGGCCACCACATCGCTATGCCCGGCATAATATTTAGTTGCCGAATGTACTTCAATATCAACCCCCATTTCAATACACCGCTGGCCTATAGATGTGCAATAACTATTATCAATAACCGTAACAATGCCCCGGGCTTTTGCCAGCTTTACCACAGCCTCAATATCCTGCAGGCCAAAGGTGAAGGTATTGGGGCTTTCGAGATAAATGAGCGTTGTATTCTCCTGCACGGCATTAGCTATAGCATTAGTATCAGCGCCATCAACCATAGTTGCAGTAACCCCAAACCCAGGCAGGAATCTATTGAGGAGTTTTTCTGTCCAGCTATAAGGTTTGCGCACACAAACCACATGCCCACCCTGCTTTACATTTGCCAGCACGGCAGCCGAAATAGCAGCAACACCACTGGAAAAAATAAGGGCATCGTCAGCGCCTGCTAATGCAGCAATTTTTTTCCGAAGGATTTCAACGGTTGGGTTATTGCCCCGCGTATATACGTGAACCTCTTTTTCGTTGGGAAAGGCCTGGCGCAGTTCATCAACCGTTTTAAAATAAAAATTGCTGCTTTGTATTACCGGAGGCGAAACAGCGCCAAAATAGCTATCACGTTCTTCGCCAAGATGATTAATGATAAAGGAAATATCCATAATTGTAACTAAGCGACAAGATAAGAAGGAAATGCAAGTCCTATAAAAAAGAACAGGAGATAAACTTTCGCTTATCTCCTTTAGAATATTTTTCCGAAATACTATTAATGGGTTTTAGTGGGCGCCGGAGCAGTAGTTTTAGCCGGTGTTGCGCCACCGGTTTTAGCACCTGTTTCCTGCTTTTCAAGGGCGCTCAGGTTTCCTTTTGCAAGTGCAAATTCAGGGTCAACCTGTAAAGCGCGCGAAAAGTTTTCCTTGGCCGCATCCTTCTGATTCATTTCCATGGCGCAAATACCTTTTACATTATATGCAGCGGCTTTCATGGCCACTTCCTGCGAACCACCCTGCATGTGTATGCTTACTTTCTGCTTATCGGCATCCGGGCTTCCAATAATCTGGTCAAGGGAAGCCACGCACTCGCCATAACGTTTTAACTGGTATTGTAAAGTAGCCATTTGATACAGATAGTACATGGATTTGTCCATATCATACAACTTTTGATAATCGTCTAAAGATTCTTTTATAAGGCCAAGGTTCTGTTTTGAAACGGCCACCAATTCCAGCATATCTTTACGCTTGGGGTCGTTCTTTACAATTTCTTCGCCTATAAGATAAGCCTGTGCGTAGCGTTCGCCAGCAAAATATAACAGGGCTAATGAATCGTTCAGATCGGTCCTTTCAGGTTTAATAGCCTGCATGTTGTATAAAGCAATAGTAGCGGCCTGTAAATCATAATTTTTTAAAGCCGAACGGTAAACCCGCATTTGCAATTCAAAAGGGTCGGTTGTAGCGGGGGCCTGGGAGAAAGCCTGAACGGCAAAAGCCATACTTACAATCGACAGAAAAATAAGTTTTTTCATTGTTTTGATTTTTATTAAGTGTTGCAAAACTAAAAGAATTTCGATGCTAACCTAACCGGGCTATAAAGGGCTGCATCTGTTCCACCATTTCAAGCGCCACGGCACGGGCTTTTGTAGCAAAGTCATCGCCATTAGAGGCGTAGATAATATTCCGTGCTGAATTAATGAGCAAGCCACATTGGCTATTGAGGCCATTTTCACAAATTTTCTGCATATCGCCACCCTGGGCGCCAACGCCGGGTACGAGATAGAAATTATCGGGGGCCAGCTGCCTTACCCCCTTAAATTGTTCGGGGTGCGTAGCGCCAATAACAAACATCAGCCTGTCTGAACCAGCCCAGGTTTGTGCTTTGCTTATCACCGTTTCATATAATTTACCTTTACCTGTTTCGAGAAACTGGAAATCGGCGCTTCCCTTATTGCTGGTAAGCCCTAACAAAATCACCCACTTACCCTCATACTCCAAAAATGGTTTCACTGAATCCTCACCCATGTACGGGGCAACTGTAACCGAATCGAATTTAAGCCATTCAAAAAAGGCTTTGGCATACATTTTTGAGGTATTACCTATATCGCCGCGCTTGGCATCGGCAATAGTAAATACCTCGCCTTTAAATTTCTGGAGGTATTCCATGGTATGTTCCAAACTTTGCCAGCCTTTTAAGCCACGGCTTTCGTAAAAGGCCATGTTAGGTTTATAAGCAACAACAAGTTGGATAGTAGCATCTATAATAGCCTTATTAAACTCGAAAACGGGGTCGTCGAAATCAAGTAAGTGCCGGGGAATTAAATCAATATCGGAATCGAGGCCAACGCAGAGAAAAGAGCGTTTCTTTAATATTAAATCAAACAGTTCCTGTTTATTCATCAACCTGTGGGGTAAGGTTTATAGCTACAATAGCTTTTATTTCGGGCACTGAACGTTTTACCGCTTCTTCAATACCGGCCTTCATGGTCATAAAACTTTGGGGGCAGGTGCTGCAAGCACCAACCAATTTCACCTTTACAACAAGTTCGTCAGTAATTTCAACTATTTCCACGTTCCCGCCATCGTCATTCAAATAAGGCCGCATGGTGTTGAGCGATTCCTCAACTTTATCCCATAATTCTTTCGTTTCAGTTGCAATCATGTTAGTACAGTATCAGCCTTTTGAGCCCCGAAGTTAGCATTTTTTATGGCAACCTGCCGGGCTACATTGTGGGCCAGTTCATCAAACGCTTCGGCCACCACCACATTTTCCCTTCCATATACACTGGCGGGTTTTCCTTCATCTCCCCCTTCGCGGATGCCCTGAACCAAAGGTATTTGACCTAAAAAAGGCACTTCATATTCTTCGGCCAGCCTTTTGCCTCCATCTTTACCAAAGAGGTAATATTTATTTTCAGGCAACTCGGCAGGTGTAAAGTAGGCCATGTTTTCAATTACCCCTAAAACAGGCACGTTAATATTATCAAGCCTGAACATGGACAAGGCTTTGCGGGCATCGGCCATCGCTACTTCCTGTGGTGTGGTAACTATAACAGCCCCGGTTACATTTAAAGTTTGGGCTACTGTTATATGTACATCGCCGGTACCAGGGGGCATATCTACCACCAAATAATCCAGTTTGCCCCAAATACAATCGGTTACAAACTGGCGCAGCGCCGAGGTAACCATAGGCCCGCGCCAAACAATTGCCTGGCGGTCATCAACCAATAAGCCTATTGAAAGCACCTTCATACCTTCAACCTCCAATGGCACCATGTAGTGCTTTTCCTTAATCATCCGTATTTCGGGCTTTTTGCCCTTAACACCCAACATGGTGGGGATGGAAGGCCCGTAAATATCGGCATCAATTAAACCAACGTCAGCCCCTTGCCGGGCCAAACTAACCGCAAGGTTAACCGCTACGGTAGATTTACCCACACCGCCCTTACCTGAGGCCACACAAATAATGTTCTTAACACTGGGCAGTATATTTACATTGATATTACGCAGCGAAGTTACGTTGGCATCCATTTCCACTTCTACCTTTAGTGCGGTATCTATATATTGATGTATGGCATTAATGCAATCGTTCTTTATTTTCTCTTTTAACGGGCAGGCGGGTGTGGTAAGGGTTACCTTAAACCTTATTGTGTTGCCATCTACAGCTACATCGCTTATCATGTTAAGGCTAACAAGGTCCTTCTTTATATCGGGGTCCTCTACATGCCGCAGGGCATTCAAAATGTCATCGGTGGTGTAACTCATGCGGGGTATATAACAGTTTTAGAGCCGCGAAGTTGAGGCTTGTTTGTGAAACTACAAAGAAATGAGCCGTAAAGGCATATATAACCCGGCTAATTGTGGTTTTTCGGCATTTCGGGGTTAATATTGTTTTTGAAAAACATAGCATGGCATCGAAACACAAAAACCTATCGGCACATAAAGAAGCGGTATTTAAAAATGCAGGGAAATGGAAAATAGCCATTGTAGTTTCTGAATATCACGATGATATAACCTTTGCCTTGAGGGATGGGTGTATTGAAATGCTTAAAAAACACGGGGTAAAAGATAAAAGCATTATTACCCAACTTGCCCCCGGCGCATTTGAACTACCCTTAGTGGCAAAATGGCTTTATGATAAAACCAATGCTGATGCCGTTATTTGCCTGGGCTGCGTTATTAAAGGCGATACCGATCACGATAAATATATTAACCATGCCGTAGCAGACGCGCTGATGGACCTTGGCCTTAAAACAAAAACC
>DASZPC010000634.1:0-2030 GCA_035550455.1 Chitinophagales bacterium
CAGTTTATGCAGCAGCAAGGCATAAACAAAGCAAACCTTATAGGCCATAGTATGGGCGGCAAAACGGTAATGGAGTTTGCCCTGCAACACCCCATTTATGTAAACAAACTGGTAGTGGTGGATATTGCCCCCGCTGAATACGACGACGGGCATAGTAAAATATTCCAGGCGCTTTTTGCGGCCAATGTACAGCAAGCCACCACTCGCGAAGAAGTTTCGGCAGTGCTGCACCAAAAACTCGGAAACGACGAAACTACCATCGGCTTTTTAATGAAGGGCCTTGCCCGCAATGAAAACGGCCAGCATTTTGAATGGAAATTCAACCTTGAGTCGCTTTGGGAGAACTACGATAAAATATCTGCGTCTATTGATAGCAGCAAACCTTTTACCGGCCAAACTTTGTTTATTAAAGGCGAAAAATCGGCCTACATCAATGGCGCTAATTATGCCGGTATTGAAAGGCTGTTCCCTAAAAACGAATTAACTGAAATACCTGGCTCCGGCCACTGGGTACATGCCGATAAACCGCAGCAGTTTTTGGCAGTGGTTACTTATTTTCTGCAAAAGGCTTAACCCTTTTTGCGCTCGTACACCAAAAAATCAAAACTGTACCGGTGCTTCTCGTCCGCTGTATGCTTAATAGTGGAAGTAATTTCCCATTCCCCTTCATTCAACTCAGGAAAATACGCATCAGCCTCATCAAAAACATGGTGTACGCGGGTTAGGTAAACCTTGTTGGTAACCGGCAGGGCTTGCTTATAAATCTCCCCGCCACCAATAACCATTAACTCCTGCTCGGCGTTTTGGCGGGCAAGTTCAACACCGGCTTCAATGGTAGGCACTACGGTAGCCCCGGTTGCTTCATAACCCGGCTGCCGGGTAATAACCACATTGGGGCGCTTGGGCAACGGCCGGAATTTTGGCGGCAATGCCTCCCACGATTTTCGCCCCATTAACACATAATGCCCCTCGGTAACATCCTTAAAAAACTGCATATCCTTTGGCAAATGCCAAAGCAATTTCCCTTTCAGCCCTATCGCGTTATTTTCAGAGGCCGCCACCACCATCGAAATTTTCATGCAACTAAACTAAATATAATTCGCGTTTTAAAAGGTATGCTTCAATTGAAGGACAATAAACTTTAGCACCATGGAAATGTTTTTCTAAGAAGGACTTATAAATTTTAAGGTAAGGTTATTTTTGCGTACATTAGAAGTATGGAAAGCCCGCAGGTGATTGATGTAGATAATGATAAAAAGGTAATCTTAAAAGAATACCGCGCCCTGTTGCGCGCCCTCAGGAAAAACGTTTCGCACCAGGAAAAAAAGCTGATACGCAGGGCATTTGAACTGGCCGCTGATAGCCATAAAGATATGCGTCGTAAGTCGGGCGAGCCCTATGTACTGCACCCCCTGGCAGTGGCAAAAATTGTAAGCGGCGAAATGGGCCTCGATGCCACTTCGGTAATTTGCGCCCTGCTGCACGATGTGGTGGAAGATACCGAGGTAACGCTCGATGAAATTGAGCGCACCTTTAATAAAGAAATTGCCAAAATAGTTGATGGCCTCACAAAAATTTCGGGCGTATTCGACCTCAACTCCTCTTTACAGGCCGAAAATTTCAGGAAACTCCTGCTTACGCTCAATGATGATATTCGCGTTATTCTTATCAAGCTGGCCGACCGCCTGCACAACATGCGCACCCTGGGTTTCATCAAGAACCCGGACAAGCGCGAGCGCATCTCCCGCGAGACCCTGGACATCTACGCGCCCCTGGCCCGCTCGATCGGCTGCCACCGCATCTGCTCGGAGCTGGAGGAGCTGGCCTTCGAGCATCTGAACCCCACCGCCCGGGACGCCATCGTCAAGCGGCTGGAGCGCCTGCGCCAGAGCCAGGGCAAGGCGGTGGCGGTGGTCTCGGGCGAAATCTCCGCCCGGCTGGAGGCGGCGGGCGTGCCCGCCCGCGTCTACGGCCGCGAGAAGCAGCCCTATTCGATCTGGCGCAAGCTGCAGCGCAAGTCCGTCGGCTTC
>DASZPC010000635.1:0-3832 GCA_035550455.1 Chitinophagales bacterium
TAATAATGGCGGGCCACGCGGTTTACAATAAAGCCGGGAGAGTCGTTACACATTACCGGTGTTTTGCCCAGTTTCAGCACCAGGCTTTTAATGGCCTGTGCGGTTTCGGCCGAGGTTTCGGCACCGGTAATTACCTCTACCAGTTTCATAATATGGGCAGGGTTAAAAAAGTGCATCCCTACTACCCTTTCAGGGTTAGCAATGCCACGTGCAATACGTGTAACCGGAATAGAGGATGTGTTAGTAGCCAGTATTGTACCGGGTGAATTGATTTTAGCCAATTCGTTGAACAGTTGGCGCTTGGGTTCCAGTTTCTCTACAATAGCTTCTACTATCAAGTCTGCTTTTAACCGGCCCGGCTCAGTAGTAAATGAAATTAAAGAGAGGGCTTTGTTTTTGGCTTCGTCGGTTAACTTGCCCTTGGCCACAGCGCCCTGTAGGTTATTAATAATAGCGGCTTTTGCCTTATCCAGTTGTAGCTGGTTTATATCAAACAGCACCACCGGTAAACCGGCCTGTGCAAACACCTGCGCTATACCCAGGCCCATAGCCCCCGCCCCGGCAACCGCCGTTATTGAAATTTCTATTTCCATAGCTTTAAATCTGCCTCAAATAAAAGCAATGGAAACCAAACAAGCCACCTATAAAGGCAGTTTATATAAACAGCATGTGGGTGCCTTCGCCAGCCCCCTCTTTGTAAAAGTCGCCTACGGTTAATACGCCGTCAATATCATCGTACAAATCTTCTTTCTTATAATGGAACATATCCATAGCCAGTTTGCAGGCCCATAGTTTTACGCCCGAGGCTTTAATAATATCCAGAAACTCGTGTACACCGGGCATATCAATGCGCTCCATTTCCTTTTTCATCATAGTAGTGGCAATGCTTTCCATGCCGGGCAGGCCGCCTAACATGGTGGGTATATGCATGGCAGGGTTACCTACTGTGGCAATGTGCAGGTGCTCCAGTTTCTTTTTATGGATGGCTTCCAGCCCAAAAAATGTAAAAAACATTTCGGCCTCAATGCCCTCCATACGGGCACCGTTTGCCAGTACAAACGCCGCATAAACATTTTCCAAAGTGGCCTTTGAAAGAATAATCATCATCTTTTTTACTTCGCCTTTATTATCGCTCATAGTGTATCGGTTTTATTTGTTTTTATTGATTGATTAAATACAACTTGCCGGTTTGGGAATGCCCGCAATTTTGGCGGCGGTTTTAAGCGGGCCCTGCGGAAACAACTGGTAGAACTCTTTAATATCCACCACATTGCTGTTCCTTATTTTACGTATGCTAAGCGGCACTTCTTTTTTGTATTCGTCCTGCAAATACGAAATAACGGCCCAGTGGCGGTCGGTCATGTTAATGTTTTGTTCCTGGGCAATAGCCAGGCCAATTTCCTTATCCCATTGTTTAAAGTCGGTCATGTAACCTTCGTCGTTAACCGACACTGTTTTACCTGCAATTACTTTTTCCATTTCTTATTTGGTTTTTATGATTAGTTAAAATGTTTGCCTGCTTCCTGCATTTCGGCAGTTACAAAAGGGATATGCGTGCCCTTTAACAACATATTCCAGTAAATCCACCTGAATGCAAGTTTGCCCATGTGGTTCATGCGGCTTTCTTTAAGTAGCCTTAAAGGGCCTACACCCGGAAAAGGAAATGTGCCCTCCACCGGTTCGTGGGTATAGTTAAAGTCAATTAAAAGGGCTTTGCCGCCACCGGTCTCCACAAAACAATTGGCGTGGCCGTCAAATTCCTCTTTCAGGGGTTCGCCTTTTATGTAGCGGGTAATGTTTTCGGTAAGTATTTCGGCTTCAAAATGCGCTACCGAACCGGCTTTTGATGCCGGGATGTTCGAGGCATCGCCAATTACGAAAATATTTTGATATGCCTTTGATTGCAGCGTTGCTTTGTTGGTTGGTACAAAATTAAGGTCATCGCCAAGGCCTGAGCGGCCAATTACCTCATCGCCTTTGTTAGTAGGCACGGTAACCAGCAAATCAAAAGGCACTTCGCGCCCATCATAGCAAACTATTTTCTTATTCTCCTCATCCACCTTTTCAATAGCAAAATCGCTTACCAGGTTTATTTTTTTCTCATCGAGCAAGTGGCCCAGCGCATCGGTGGCCTTTGGCTTTGTAAAGGCGCCGCTAAGCGGGGTTACAAAAGTCAGCTCCACCTTATCGCGCATGTGTTTGTGCTTAAAAAATGAATCGGCCAGAAAAGAGAACTCCAGTGGCGCAACCGGGCATTTAATCGGCATTTCGGTAATATGCACCACCATTTTGCCCCCCTCCCAAGTGCGCAGTTTATTGCGCAGGGCAAGGGCCCCTTCAAAGGTGTAAAAATCAAAAACCGATTTATGCCATTCGCTGCCATTCATGCCCTCAATTTCTTCGGGGGCTATTTTGGCGCCGGTGGCTACAATTAGTATATCGTAGGTAAGTTGGTCGCCATTGGCCATTTCTACGTGGTTCTTATCGGCTGCTATTTTGTTTATCTTCTCGTTAATCAGGTTAACACCGGCCGGAATAAATTCCCTGATGGGCTTAATAATATCTTCAGGGGTATAAATATCAAATGGAAGGAACAAAAAGCCCGGTTGGTAATAGTGGTCTTCACGTTCATCGACAATATCAATTTCCCAATCTTTAGCGGGCAATTGGTGACGAAGATGGTTGGCCATCATGGTTCCTGCCGTACCTGCGCCCAGTATTAATAACCTTTTCATTTGGTGCTGAGTTTTGTGTAATAAATTATACTACAAAGCTACCGGGCCGATGGCCGGGAAAAGATGATAAGCATCACTAAAACCACATGATTTATGTTAGCTGCCCAATGCTTTATATGAAATGAAAAGGCTGCTATGTTTAGGAATTAGCCATTAGAATCGGATATTTGAAGCTGATGTTGAACCACTTGTTATACATCCTTTGGGGGCCATCGGCCGAGGCCTTGCATATAGGGCCGGTTACCGTTAAATGGTACGGGCTTTGCTGGGCCAGTTCCTTATTTGCCTGCTTTTACCTTACGCAATATATTTTCAGAAAAACCGGGCGTAACGAAGAAAAAATAACTACAGCCATACAATACATTTTTGTATTTGGGCTTATGGGTTCAAGGCTGGCACATGTAATATTCTATAACCTTGATTACTACCTGGCTAATCCTTTAGAAATACCTATGATATGGAGAGGCGGCCTTGCCAGCCATGGCGGGGTAGTGGGCGGCTTGCTGGGCTTGTATATTTTTTGCAGGCGCAACAAAGAGTTTAGTTTCTTCTGGTTGATGGACCATGGCATTATAGCCATCCCTATTATGGCAGCGCTAATAAGGTTTGGCAACCTCATGAACTCGGAACTTTATGGCAAACACACCACCCTGCCCTGGGCATTTATTTTTGAACAGGTGGATAATGTGCCCCGGCACCCGGTCGTTTTATATGAGAGTATCAGTTACCTGCTTATACAACTATTAATGCTTTACGCCTTTACTAAAATTAAAGAATCGAAACCAGGCATTTATATTGGCCTGTTTATGGCGCTCATATTTACCATCCGATTTGCACTTGAATTTACCAAAGAGCCTGATGCCGTGGTTTTAGGCGGGCTTATAAGCTCAACACAGGCGCTTGACCTGCCTTTTATGCTGGCCGGTTACGTATTAACTTACCTTGCGCTTAACAATAAATTAAAATACCCGGAAACCGAAGCGGCCTATGGCTAAGTACGAAAAATGGCTTGGGGCGGGTTTGGGATGGATGCTGACGGGCAATCCATTTGTAGGCTTTCTGGGTTTCCTGGCGGGCACTTTGCTGGAAGGGCAGCC
>DASZPC010000636.1:0-2950 GCA_035550455.1 Chitinophagales bacterium
GCTCGTTCAGGAATATTCGTATCATAAACCCTACTATGTTTGTAGCGTCTCGCTACAGTATTACATCGCCCAATCCTCCCTATCCAAACTGCGGAACTGGATAGCTTCGGCTAAGTGTTCGGTTTTAATTTCTTCACTCCCCGCCAAATCGGCGATGGTTCGGCTTACTTTGATGATGCGGTCATAGGCGCGGGCACTGAGGTTCAGTTTTTGCATGGCACGGCTTAACAGGTTTTTGCCCACCTCGCTTATTACGCAAATTTCCTGCACCATCTGTGCTTCCATTTGAGCATTGCTGTACAGGTTGTTTTTGCCTTCAAAACGTTTGGCCTGTATTTCGCGCGCTTTTATTACCCTTTCCCTTATACTGGCACTGCTTTCTGTTTTCCGTGTGCTTGATAATTCGTTAAACGAAACCGGGGTTACTTCTACATGCAAATCAATACGGTCCAGTAGCGGGCCGCTTATCTTGTTCAGGTATTTTTGTACCACGCCCGGCGCACATACGCATTCCTTTTCCGGATGGTTATAGTACCCGCAGGGGCAAGGGTTCATACTGGCTACTAATGTAAATGAACTTGGATAAGTAACCGAAAACCTGCTGCGCGAAATGGTAACCCGTCTTTCCTCCATGGGCTGGCGCATTACCTCCAGCACGGTACGTTTAAATTCGGGCAGTTCATCTAAAAACAAAACGCCATTATGCGCTAATGATATTTCGCCGGGGTGCGGGTTGCTGCCCCCGCCTACCAGTGCCACATCGCTTACTGTATGGTGCGGCGAACGGAAAGGCCTTTGGTATATCAGCGAGGCATTTTTTGCCAGCTTGCCCGCCACCGAGTGTATTTTGGTGGTTTCAAGGGCTTCGTTTAGCGTTAGCGGCGGCAATATAGTGGGGAACCTTTTTGCCAGCATGGTTTTGCCGGCGCCCGGTGGCCCAATCAATATCACATTATGGCCGCCTGCTGCGGCAATTTCCAACGCCCGTTTAATGTTTTCCTGGCCTTTTACATCAGTAAAATCAAACTCGTTTTTTTCAATATTGCTGGCAAACTCGGCGCGGGTATCAACAATGGTGGGCTCTATTTTAAGGTTGCCCTCTAAAAAATCAATGGCCTCTTTCAGGTGCTCCACACCAATTATATCCAATTGGTTTACTATGGCTGCCTCGCGGGCATTTTGTTTGGGCAATATCAGGCCTTTAAATTTTTCCTTCCTGGCCTGTACGGCAATAGGCAGTGCGCCTTTAATGGGCAGTATGGTGCCATCAAGCTGCAATTCGCCCATTATAATGTATTTGTCAAGCTGTTCGCTTTCCATTTGGCCCGAGGCCCCTAATATGCCCAGCGCCATTGGTAAATCGTAGGCGGTGCCTTCTTTGCGTATATCGGCTGGCGAAAGGTTAATCACAATTTTCTGCCTTGGCATTTCAAAACCATTGTGTCGTATGGCTGTTTCCATACGGTGCAACGATTCTTTAACAGCATTATCAGGCAGGCCTACCAAATAGTAGTACTGACCGCCCATTACACTTACCTCTACCGTTATAGTAGCGGCATCAACCCCATAAACTGCACTACCAAATGTTTTTACCAGCATAGCAACAAATATATACCCCAATGGTAGATTTTAAAAAGTATATAATTGGGATCTTGTGTAAGGTAAGCTAAACAAAAAGCCCGGACAAAACTGCCCGGGCCTGTACACACCCTGAAAATACCTGGCTAACGATTACAGCTTTATTACTTTACGGGTAATAATATCGCTGTCTGTAATCAGCTCAATCAAATAAGTACCGGAGGGGAGTATGCTCATATTGAAGGTTTTATTAAAGCTGCCATTAAATGGCTCCGCCTTTTCTTCATCAATTATCTGGCCGTTGGTATTCATCAGCTTCACCAATAATTTAGTAGCCGGTTTGTTTTGGTAGGTTACCGTTATATGGTCGGTTGCCGGAACCGGTAAAATGCTCAGCATACTGTTATCGCTCACCTCATTAACACCGGTAATATGAGTTACCGTAACGCTGAAGCTGCATGTATCGGCAGCACCGGCGCCATCGGTTACCACATACGTTTCGGTGGTAACACCAACCGGGAATACCGAGCCACTGGCCAAACCGGCTATACGTTGTACCGTTGTATTGGTACAATTAATGGCCTGCGTGGGGGCGGTAAAGGTTACTACTTTTGACTGGCCAGTGGTGGTGGTACTAATATTGCCCGGACAGGCAATAACGGGTGTAACGGTATCATTGCTTTGGTACAGCATGTAATAAACCACATAGTTGCCCGATACATCGGTAGCGGTTATGGCTATTGGGGTTACATTGGTATTTACAAAGGTTCCTGCTGCCGGGCTTTGTGTAATGCTAACAACAGAGCAGCTATCGGTGGCAGCAAACAGGCTTCTGAAGTCCGGCACTACGCTTGAACAGTTGTCTGCCGTAATGGTATCTATCACGAAGGGGTCGGCAGGCGTAGCGGTAAAGTAAGGCGGAATACTATCGTATACCGTTACATGCTGTACACATGTTTTAGCGTTATTGGCGGCATCTTTTGCTGTCCAGGTTACATTGGTTACCCCAACCGCGTAGCTTGAAGGGGCATTATTGGTAATAGTAGTGCTGCTGCAATTATCAAAAGCCGAAGCAGTGCTGCCATTTAGTATTACCACGGTACAGCTACCCGCCGGGGCATAAACAACAGTATCGCCGGGGCAGGTAATTACCGGGGGTATAACATCAGGCCCGGTGCTAACCACCACCGGCGGCGAGGCGTATTTACAGCCCCAGCTATTGGTTACAGTAACGGTATATGTACCAGGCAATGCGCTGACAGAAACAGTAGTATCACCATTGCTCCAATGATAAGCTGTAAATGAACTATCGGCTGTAACTATGGCTGGCGATGAAGGACAGGCATAAACAGCAGTGTCCATTACAATTTCT
>DASZPC010000637.1:0-3640 GCA_035550455.1 Chitinophagales bacterium
CAGATGCAGGCTATGTAACAGGCGATACAATTGTATGTGCGGGAAGTACTGTTGTGTATGTTATTGATACCGTAAGCGGTGCGGCAGGCTATGCATGGGGCTATCCTAACGGGTGGACTGTTGTATCGGGACAGGATTCAAATTCTATTCAGTTTACAGCAGGAAATTCTGGCGGGCAAGTTACCGTAGCAGCAGTTAATGGCTGTGGGCAAAGCCTTCCTGCCTTGTTGCAGGTAAATGTGCATACCCCGCCAATAATTGATAGCATCAGCGGCCCCGATACCGTTTGCCTGGCCCAGGACCCACTGAGTATAGTTTTTACAGCTTATGGGAATAATGATGTTGCCCGTTATTTATGGAACGTGCCTGGTGGATGGAACATACAAGGCAGCGATAGTTTGGCCACACTGGGTGTGGTTGCCGATACCTCGGGCTATATTAGTGTGGGCGCTGAAAACAGCTGCGGTACCGGCAATACTGCTGGTATGTATGTGGTGGTTAACCGTACCCCATTTGGTATAATTACGGAAAGCAATAATGTATTAACCGCGCCAACGGCTGCCAGTTATCAATGGTATTTGAACGGGCAGGCTATAAGTGGGGCCAATTCACTAACCTATACCCCATTACAAAGCGGGGCCTACAGTGTTTTGGTTTCATCGGCAGAGGGGTGCAGTTACCTTACCAACGCAGTTAGCTTTACTGTTAATTCCATTAACAGCCTTGCGCAAACTGATTTACGTATTTACCCTAACCCGGCTGCTGATTTGGTTGTTGTGGAGTGGAATGGCCGCCCGGCCACTTTTGCTGTTAAGGATATTTGTGGCAGGCTTGTATTGAAACAAAATATACAGGCACAAAAAACTGAAATTTCTTTAAACGGCTTGAGCAGCGGCCTATACCTGGTTTGCATAAGCAACGAAACAGGCGAGTTACGCCGGGAACTTGTGATACAATAAGTTCAGGGTTTAGCGGCCGGGTATTTGTGCTTAAAATATTCGTAAAGCGCGATATTCATATAAAGCAGTGCTGCATTGTAAATAAAATCCTCAACGGGGATGGAGCCGATGCGGATACCAAGATTTTGGTGATTGTTGTAAATAACCACCGGCAGCCCTGTTAGCAGGCCATTAACCGCAAGCATGGGTACAAGGCTGATTAGATAGGTAATCAATATTTTTTGCATTACCCAGGCGCTTACTATGTATGAAGCTGCCAATACAATAAGCCCTGCTATAAGCATAACTGAAAAAGTATAGGCCTTACCCCAAAACAAACCCGATGACACTATAAGTATTAATGCCACGATACGGATTAGGCCGGTAAAAACCCTGCCAGCCCGGACTGGTTTATAAAAGAGTGACAGCGTTTCGTAAATAAACAGGCAGGCGTATGGTACGGTAATGAAAAACAGGTATTCCTCCAGCGGCAGGTAAAATAGGCGCGGGCCAAGGATGTAGGAATTATTAAACCCCCACACCCCGTATGCAGTTTTAATTATATCCCAGCTAATAAAAAAGCAAGCTGTTATAAGGGTGGCCGGTAAAAAATATTTCCATTTTTTGTAAAAGGCCAACCTTTCCTCAAACGAACGGGTTAGGGGAACCAATATGGTAAACAAGTTAATTAACAGGTATGTGAAAGACATTGCCGGTACGGTCAATAGGCCCGGTTAAGCGGTTGCCCGCCCTGAAATAAGCGCATGGCTGTATTCCGCAATGTTTCACCGGTAATGGTGCTTAGTAATATCAACATTTTTTCAAAGTCGGGAACACGCAACCTGGCTTCGCGAATGCGGCTAACCGGTGTATGCCTTATCTGGTTAAATAAGCGCAGGTAGTATTTATACGCCAGCATAACGCCTGCTTTTGCCGTATCCGGAAGCCTGATAATGCCCTGGTAGGCCATTGAAAAATCGTAGGCAATTTCCTCTTCAATCATCTGCTTGGCCTCCTCGCCAAAGTTGTTGAAGTTAACACCGGGAAAGTACACGCGGCCTCTTTCATCAAAATCACTTTTCATATCGCGTAAAAAGTTTACTTTCTGAAAAGCCGCGCCAAGCGCGCAGGCCGCCGGTTCAAGGCTTTTAAAAAGTGTTTCATCGCCATTTACAAATACACGCAGGCACATTAGCCCAACAGCCTCAGCCGAACCGTAAATGTATTCATCGTACCCCTCACGGCCATAGCCGGTGCGGTAAAGGTCCATTTCCATGCTTTTAAAAAAGGCTTCAACCAGGTTAAGCGGTATTTTGTAATCGTTTACCACTTTTTGGAAAGCAAATAATATTGGATTGAGGCTAATGCCTGATTTAATGGCTTCATAGGCATCGGCTTTAAATTTATCTAACAGGTATTTTTTATCGAAATCATGAAAAGTATCTACAATTTCATCGGCATAGCGCACAAAGCCGTATATGCCATAAATGGGCGCATGTAAGGATGGGTGTAGGGTTTTAATGCCCAGCGAAAAGCTGGTGCTGTATTGCTGCGTTACAATTTTGCTGCAATCGAAGCTGGATTTTACAAATAGTTTGAACATATCTTTTGGTTTAGTTGATGTGATTAAATTTTTTTCATGCTTAGCTGTTTCTTAATCTCGCCGGCAACAATTAAGCCCGAGATGATGGATGGTGGCACCCCCGGCCCCGGCACTGTAAGTTGCCCGGTATAAAAAAGGTTCCGCACCTTACCCGATTTCATTTTTGGTTTTAATACAGCAGTTTGTGCCAATGTATTGGCCAGCCCGTAGGCATTGCCTTTAAAGGAATGGTAATCGTGTTCAAAATCGTTAACACAATACCCGCGGTTTACAACTATATTTTCGCGTATGGCGGCGCCAATACGTTTTTCAATGCGCGCTACCATGACGTCAAAATATTTCTGCCGCAACTCCTCTGTATCTTCCAGGCCGGGTGCCAGTGGCATTAACAGAAAAAGGTTTTCGCCGTTTGCGGGCGCTACCAAGGCATCTGTTTTTGATGGCACACAGGCGTAAAACAAAGGGGCTTTTGGCCAGCGCGGGCCGGTGTATATTTCGTAAGCATGTTTCTCAAAATCGGCATCGAAAAACAGGTTGTGGTGCAGCAAACCCGGCACCTTTTTGTTCAGCCCGATAAAAAACAATAACGCCGATGGCGACATTACCCTGCTTTGCCAGTAGTCTTCGTCGTATCTGCGATAAGCCGCATCCAGTAGTGTTTGCTCGGTATGGTGGTAGTCGCTACCCGCCACCACAATATCGGCCTCGTAGGTTTCATTGCGGGTATGTACTTTTCGTGCCTTATCTTTCAGTACTTCAATTTTTACAACTTCGCTGTTCAGCTTAATTTCTGCCCCGTTTTCTTCAGCTATTTGCACCATAGCCTTTACAATTTGATGCATGCCGCCCATAGGGTACCATGTGCCCAAAACCAGGTCGGCATAATTCATCATACTGTAAAGGGCCGGTGTGTTACGCGGGGTAGCGCCCAGGAACAGGGCCGGAAACTCGAGAATACTAACCAGTGCGGGGTTTGTAAAACTGCGCCTTACGTGTTGGCTGAAAGAGCTAAACAACTGCATGTGCAGTGTTTTGGCCAACAGTTGCAAATCAAAAAACTCGGTTACCGAATCGCTTATGCGGTGAACATAATCGCTCA
>DASZPC010000638.1:0-8079 GCA_035550455.1 Chitinophagales bacterium
CAAAGCCTGAAACTTATGCAAATACCCCTTACCATTTTTATATCAGCCCTTATTGGCTTTGCAGGCTTGCTGGGCAGTATTATTGGCGTTTATGTAAGCCTTACCAATACTATTACCAACTGCGCCGCCCGCATTGCCGAGCTGGAACGCAAAGTATTAAAAACCGAAAGCAGGCTGGATGAGCACGATGACCGCATGAACAGTATGTTTATGGAAATAAAAGACGGTATACACCGGCTGGAAATTATGATTGAAAAGCTGCGCTAAAACCGCTTTGTACCCGCATTTTTTAACCAATTAATATTTTACTATGGAATTAACTTTGCAACAACAGCAATTAATTAAAAACGGGGTTACCCTGCTTACCGGCGCCCTGCAACAAATACCCGATGAAGTGGCACTGGAAATACTGGCGCAGTTTAAAGCCGGGCTGGATGCCGTTGACCTTACCCAAAAACCAACACCAGAAGAACTGATAAACGCCGGGGTTAGCCTGCTGAATGAAGTAGCCGGGCAATCGGGTAACGAAAAATTTATTGAGGCTGCCGTTATATTAAAAGATATTGTAGAAGCCTTTGAAAGCAACGGGCACCCCATTATCGCCTTTTTTAAAGGTATGATTCAAGGAAAGAGATTAGCAAAAGGACAATAATAATTAAATAGTAATACTTAAAAATTATTCTCTATGTCTATATGGCCCTGAAGTAGTTGAAAGGCACATTTTACATAGTCGCCGGTATCAAACGGAGATATCCCCTGGTGGTATGGTATTGTTAAAATTACCCCTACCACCATGATTAAAAAGACAAAAATTAAATCCTTTAGCCCTGCTTGCGTTTTCATTAACTGCTATACTATTGGCTTAAAAATAAGCGATTGTTTTAAAAACCTCAGTAACTATATAAAAGGCAGGTACCTAACCGGCAGAAGTTGCTATTTTTAGTAGCAGATGGCAAAAAAGGATATAAAACGGCTATCGGGTGCTGCTTTGGTGCTTTTTATAATGGCATCTATACTGTTTTGCCTGCTGTTTTATTTCACCAAACTTCCGGCACACAGGCAAGCAGGCGAGTTAGCCCGTGTTTTAACCAGCATAAGTTCGTGCCGTATTTATTACCCCAGGTTGGGCATTTTTATTTTTGCGCTATGGTGGCTTGTTACTATAAGCCTGGCGGCCATTTTTTTATACGCCGCATTTGGGCTGGCAATGGCTTGTTTACGGGCCTTGGTGCATGCCTTGGCCACAAAGGTATTGCCGGTTTTAACGCTTACCACAAAAAAATGGTTTAAGCATGCAAAAAAATGGCTTAAACAAAATAAATACAAATTTTTTATAACGGGTTTTACCGTCAGTATAATCCTGTATATCGTAACCACGGCCGAAACAAGCTACCGCCGTATGGGCTATACGCCCGGCTGGCTTTACCCCAGGCTGATAACTGTTGATGTAATAGATACCTCGCTGCAACAGCACGTAGTTTGGCCCGATGGTATTAATAGTTATAAGCCAATGGGGCTCCACTATGGGCGGCGCTGCAATGCACAGGGTTTTATTGCGGGTTTCAATTATGATACTGCCACTATAGCCCGGCTAAAAGGCAAAAGGAAACTGCTTTTTGCCATTGGCGATTCATTTACCGAAGGGGTATCGTCTGGAGGCACCGGCGAAAGCTTTATGGAATTGCTTAAAGCCGATACTACTGTATCTTCAAAATACCTGGTTTGTAATTTTGGGGTGGGCGGGCAAAACCCTTTTAACTACAAGCTAATAGCCGAAAAGTATGTGCCCCTGTTAAAGCCGGATATAGTGATTATCAATTACTGCTTTAATGATGATATGTATTACAAGGAGGTAAAGCACCCTTTCCCGAATTATTACCAGGTAAATTTTGTAACAAATGGCAGTTCGGTAAGCGCCTGTAAGCCCGATTGCAGTGGCTTTTTTACATCGGCCCGGGATGCATACAAGTATTACTATAAGCATTATAATATTGCCTCGTTTGACTGGTTTGGCCAGCTGATGTCTATATCGGTAACCACCACTTTATTATACCAAAAAATAGAAGGAATAAAGCCTGACCCGGATAACGAATGCGACCAAGATAAGGGCACAATTGCCACATCCTACTATTACCTGCAGGATATAAAAACTGTTTGCCGCCAAAACGGGGCAGCCTGTAAGCTGTTTTATATACCCGCTATAAACGAACATTACCCAACCTATAAGGAAAAGTTTACCTCAACCTTTAAAGATTTGGAAGACTCGGTTATATGTCCAACCGATATAGAGCCTGTAAAAGATTATATTTCTGAAAGTAATGGCCATTTTAATAAAGAAGGCAATTATAAGTTTTACAGGCTGTTAAAATCATATCTGCTTCAATAATGGTATGGCGTTAAACCATTTTCTGTATTTAGTGTCTGTTACACAAACTACGCCCGTTTATGATGGTGAAAATTTGTCCCCCCATGTGCCTTGCTGCTGTTTTTTGCCTGCTGGCAACCATAGCAGCCGCTCAAAATCCATCAGATACATTACCCTATCAATTTAAAAGCAACTCCACTTTAGAAGCCCAAATTAAACATGCCCAACGGTTAAAAACCGCAGGCATAGTATTAACCTGCGCCGCCCCGGTGCTGGAGGCCGGCGCCCTGGTAGCTTTTGCCTACAGTTGGGGGCGCTCAGCGAAGTACAGCACCGCTACCCAAACGGGCAATTATTATACCAATAAAGTGGCCGCCCCTTTGTTTTACACCTTAGGCGCATTGGGGCCCGCAGCTTTTTTAAGCGGGGTTCCGCTATTGGTAACCGGTGCGGTAAAGCTGCGCCACTTCCGCAAACTGCAACAGCCGGTAACCACTCAAACCGGCCTGCTGCCCGATGGCACAGTGGGCCTTAACCTGCAATTTTAATTTTAATACCCGCTGGCAGCCCCCGGCAGCATGTTCATTTACAGGGGGTTACAGCATTTACACATTTTATGTGAAATTACACATGGCTTATTATACATAACCGTATTGTGTTAATGTTTCACTTTGCACCTGCCGTAATTGTTTGCGGTAAACAATAAACCCCGTTTTATGGCCGAAAATGTTGAGCAGGTAGTGGTGCAGTATAAAATTGACCTGACCGAAGCAAAAAAAGAATTAGCCGAGCTAAGCCAGCAAGTAAAGGGCCTGCACCACGATATGGGCGCCGGTGCAGCCACATCGGGCAAAGATTTTAAGGAGCATGTGGGCAAGGCCGTAAGCGATGTAGAGAAAGCCATGAAAGGCCTGGGGGGCGAATTAAAACAGGCGCTCTCTGATACTAAGTTAAAAGAGGCCATAGTAAGCCTGCGCGCCTACCAGGACCTGATTGATGCCACCCGGACAAGGCACGAAAAGCTGAGCAAGGAGTACATGCAGGCCAATGCCAAGCTGGAAGAACTGGCCAAAACACAGGATAAAACAAGCAAGGAGTACAGCCGCGCTTATAGCGAGCACAGGGCCTTAAAAGAACAACTGGCAAAAGCTGTGCGCGATGAGGGCCGGGCACAGGATGAACTAAAAAAGGCCTACACCGCCACCAGTACCGAATTAGGAAAACTGGACACTAAAAATAAAGAGGCCACCGGTACTTTTACCAAAGCAAAAACCGAGGTGGAAAAATTACAACAGGCAGTAAATAAAGCGGCTGCCGATGAAAAAAAAGCCGCCGGCGATATTTCGTTGTTGAAAAACGCAGCTAAAGGTTTAGAGGGACTAAGCGATGCTTTTGACGGTGCTGTAAAAGGTGCTGAAGCCATGGGCATAAAAAGTGAGGCGCTGGAAAAAACATCGAAGAACCTTCATAAGGCGGTGGAAGGGGTAAATACGGCCATAAAAATTGGCGATGGGTTAAAGCAGGCATCAACCGGGGTAACACAAACACTATCGGCGGTACAAACTTTATACACCGGCGCTGTAGAGGGCACCAATGTGGAGCTACAGGCGGCCCGCGCCAACCTGGTTTCGCTGGGCATAGGGGCGGTTATTGCCCTGGTAGCCCTGCTAATCAGCAATTGGGATAAACTAAAAAATGCGGTTGTAAATAATATTGAAAAGATAAAAAAGTTTACAAACACATTAGTGCTTCTCTCGCCGCCCATCGGGGTTTTAATTAAAGGGCTGATAGCTATTGGCGAACACTTTAATGATATAAAGGCAATAGTAAGCGGCGTGGCCAATGTAATCAGCGCCTTTTTTTCCAGCGTTTCCGATTTTGTAACCGGCCTTATAAACCGCGACCTTGGCAAGATGACGGAAGCAGTTACAGGACTAGGCAATAAAATGAGCAAAGCTTATAGCAAGGGGGTGGAAGATTCGTATAAAAACACCCTGGCCGAAAAGCAGTTGCAAGATGCAAAGGATGCCTTAAAAATTGCCGAGGATAACGGACAGGATGTATATGAAGCAAAGAAGAAAGTGTTAGAAGCAGAATTGGCTTTACTGGATAAAAACAGCGATGAGTATAAAAAGAAAGAGCAGGAGTTAACCCAGTTTATTAAGGACGAAAATCAAAAACGGCTGGATGATTTGACAAATACAACTATTGACCGGCTTGAAAGAGAAAAGAATATACTGGAGGCTGAAGGCAAAGATACTTACAAAAAGGAAAGGGAAATTTTAAATAGCCGGTTATCACTTTATAAAGAAGGTTCAAAAGATTACCTGGATATACAAAACCAAATAGCGGTTCTGGATATAGAGCACCAGCGAAAGACATCCGAAAAGGCATTAGAGAATAGTATTACCGAAATGGAGTTGAAACTGGATAAAGAGAAGGAGTTTGGGGTTAAAGATGTAGCGCTTTATGATAAGCTGATACAAGATAAAATTGCTTTGGCCAAGATGGATCCATCAACAAGTACAGCTGATATTGACAAATTAATAAGTGATTTGAAGGCGAAAAAGAAGGAGTACGAAGATGGCTTAAAGGGAACCATAGAAATAGAACCGGCTAAGGTTGAGGCTTTAAATAATCCCTACAGCACATCTTTGGCCAAGGAAGATATTCAGTTAGTTAAACAGCCTGAAATTAAGCAACACAAACCTTCTCCAGCAGAAATAAAAAAGCAAAAACAGGAGCTGCTGAAAATGAAAGTTGAATATGCTTTTAGTAATGAGGCCCATGAAAAATGGCAGAAGGACCATGCCGGTTTAATTAAGGATTTAGGTAAAACAAAGGAATATGCCGAAAAGGTTACTGATGTGATTTCGAAAATTGGCAATGCCGTTTTTGGCAGGCAGTTAGAGCAGATGAAACAGCAGTTTACCGAGGCCAATGCACAGTTAGATAAATGGCACAGCCGCAGCCTTGAACTGGCAGGCGATAATGCCAAAAAGCGCGCAGCGGTTGAACGTGCTTACCAGGCGCAGCAAACCAAACTGAAACATGAAGAAGCGGTAAAAGAGGCCCAAATAAAGCGTAAGCAGGCTGAAATGGACAAGGCTATGGCCTTAATTAAAGTGGCTATTGATACGGCACTGGCTATTGTAAAGGCAAGCCCCGAACCTATTGAAATTGCGCTGGCAGCCGCAACAGGGGCGGCAGCAGCGGCTACCATTGCGGCCCAGCCGTTGCCTGCCATTCCGAAATTTGCGAAAGGGGTGGTTGGCTTCAAGGGCCTGGGCACTGAAACCAGCGATAGCAACCTGATAGCCATAAGCACTGGCGAATCGATTATTAAAGCCGATGCCACACGCCGCTACGAAAAAGAACTGGAAGCTATTAACAGCCTTAGTTTTGAAACCTTTTTAATGGATAAGTACCTGAAACCCGCGCTGCAAAATGCCAACCCGATGCAGGCGCCCACATACGATGACTGGCTGCTGCGTAAAGATGTACGCGAAGGCAACCACCTGGCGCGTAAAAACGCCGAATACATTGTAAAAGGTGTAAGCGAAGCCGTAAAAATGAACGGTTATTTCCACTCGCGCTACCATGCATAGGTAATTAGAAAATTGAGCAAAGGTTATGATTGGGCAACCCGATAATTAAAAGGAATTGGCAAATCAGTAAACCCGGATACCAAAAACGGCAAAACAGGAAAGTATAAACCGTAAACAGAAAACAGATAAACATGCCCAAAAGATTCAGATGGATTTTAACCTGCACCGATAATAACACCAGCTACGAACTGGAAAAAGACCCTGTTAACTGGGCCGAGTGCAGCTACCGGTTAGAGCGCCACCAGGTGTACAAAGGGGTGTTTAACAAGTTTACCTCATCGTTAAAATTTCATAGCCAGGGCGGGGGCAAACAGTTTATAGATAATATTTACAGTACATACGATATTGATGGCAACATTAATATTGAAGTGCTGGTTGATACCGACGGCAACGGCAAAAATTACGATACGCTTTTTAACGGCAAACTGAACCTTGCCAGTTACAGCACCGATGGCACCTATACCACTGTAAATGTGGAGGCCTCGGATATAATTACGAAACTAAACACCCGCGCCGATATACCGGTGGCGCTGAACATACCAACCGTGAAAGCAGGGTTTTACCCCAACCATGGCGGGTGGATTAGCTATACCTTTAAAGGCGCCCTTATAGCCACCGTAGATGCCGCTTTCATTAATTCGGGAAGCGGAATTTATATTTTTACCGACCCGGCAATTACCACCGGCAATTTTTATTGCGCACAAATAACCGATGGCAACGATAACCCGCTTACATCGCGCATTAACTATGATGGGGTACACAACACCGGCGATGGTACCGTTAATGGCACCACCGGTGTAAGCATACGGTTATGGGTTAACGGCAACGGGGAAATGCAGGTTGATTTTACCGGCGCTAACGGTATAATTAACCTGTACTGCATGAGCAACCGGCAAATATCGCTTGGGCAAAAAAGTTTGCAGGGTGTTGATTTGGAAACGCTTAAACTGCCGGGCATACCTATACAATACCAGTCGGCTTTTGTAATGGTGGGCGATGTTAACAGCGGCAGCTATACATTTACACAGGGTAGCGACGGCTGGCCCACCGATGTTAGCATACAACCCGGCGACCTTATAACAGCCATTATTGTTGATTCAACCGGTAGTGCTGTTTCCAGCCAGGTTGTTTTTACAGGTAATACCACACAAGGGCCGCTTGCCCTTTCAGATAACGGGCAAAGCAATATCCGGTTTACTATTGAAAGCAGTACCCGGGCTACCGTTACATACCGCAACACTTATGCCCCCATAGGTTTGTTTAAAGGGGCTATAACCGGTTTAGGCGCTTATAACCTGGGCAGCTACACAGCAATTGATAATGTAGCCACCCAGGTTTTTAACTCCAATACCCTGGTACCGGCATTAGGGAACGACTCTGTCATTTGCCAGTTTTGTTTCGATGCGGTTTCGCTTTTTGATAATTTTAATCAATTCGCTTTTGGGGCTTACTCAAACTTTATAACCCCGGGCGAATCCATTACTTCTTATCCTACACCAATATGCGCCGGCCTCACAGATAATAATATTACCTACCCGGTGCAGGTTAATTATTCTATAAAATTAAAGGGTACAGTAAAGGACACCCCCGGCTATAACAATTACCCGCATAAACCTTCGGTAAATTTTTGGCTGGCTTTTGGCGGCCGCAATGCTACTGATACTTCGCCTGCCATTATACTGGCTACGAAGCTGAAGTTGATTTCAAACGAACCGCCTGCCGAGACCACGAATTTTTCGTGGGATTTTGATATACACCCGGGCTTACTTAATTGTAACGGCTATTTGAGCTTACAGCCCGGCGACCAGGTTTGGCTTTACTGTAGTATTGAGGATAATATAAAGCCGGCGTTTCCGGGTGCAGAGGTTTATGTAGGTTTTACTTTTGAATTCAGCGAGTCGTATATAGAATTTAATATTATTGAAAATGCTGCTGCTACTGAGTGTGAAACCATTATGGTACACGAGGCCTTTAACCAGGTAGTGGATAGCATAGCTGATAGCGACGGCAATTTTTACAGCAGTTTTTACGGGCGCACTGATAGCCAAAAAAGAAGCTATGCTAAAAACGGGGCTGGCTCTATGCGGGCCTTAACCAACGGCCTGT
>DASZPC010000639.1:0-3602 GCA_035550455.1 Chitinophagales bacterium
AGGGATTATCTCTTTGTTCCTTTGGTTTTGTGCAATGGGGGTTTCCTTTTTGCCGAGGAAATTTATCATTACCACACCCACCCCAATAAGCAGGCCCAGCACCACGGAGGCCCAGGCATAGTTGGTCCAGTGCAGTTGTATAACCTTCTTTTCCCTTTGGCCGCTGCGTTCGCGGATTTTTCTGTTGAGCGAGATGAGAGTATCGGGGATAGTTTCCTGAAACAGGCTTGCCTGGAGGCCTTCGAGGGCATCCTGGGCAAACGGGTCGTTGTGCAACAGCTTCTCCACCTCCTGGCGCTCCTGGGGGGTAAGCTCATTGCGCAGGTAAGCCAGCAGGGCCTGCTCGGTAACTACGCCCTGCTCACTTATTTTCGTTTTGTCCGTTTTTGGCCTGCTCATTTTTTGCCGTTATATAGTTTTTCAAATTCCTTTTCCCGTTTTGTATGTAGCTTTTTACCTCGTTCATACTAAAGCCGGTTTCGGCGGAAATAACCGCGTAACTGTTTTCTTTGAGGTAAAACAATTCAATACAAAGGCGTTGTTCGTCTTTCAATTCGTGTATGCCTTCCTCTAAATATTTCAGCACAAACTCTTTTTCCTCCTCCTCAATAAGATGATTTTCTTCAGGGTTTTCCACAACTTCCCCCACATCGGCTTTAAAAGCAGTTTTATGCTTTTCTTCGGAACTATCTTTCCTGAACTCCATCATGCAGTGGTTCTTTGCCACCGTATGCAGCCAGGGTTTAAAAGAAGTTACATGATGCTTTTTAAGCTCGGTAATAAGCTTTTCAAAAATCTGCATGGTGGCATCTTCGGCGCGCACATCGTTTTTGAGGTACTTAAGGCAAACACCGAAAACCAAGTGGGTATAGCGTTGGTACAACTCGCCTATATAGGCAGTTTCGTGGGAATTGCGGTAACGCTGTACCAATTCCTCATCGCTGACGTTTTTATATGTTTCAGCCCTGGACAAGCCTCTTTTTCAATACTCTAAATTATTAATAAACAAGGTTCTAATAAGCCTTGTTTTAACAGCGCCCGGGGGGCAGTTTAGTAAAATAGGCAATGCAATGCCCGTATGGTTTCAGGGTGTGGCACAAGTTATAAAGAATAGGGAAGTAATACGGCTTTTATGGAAAAAAACAACCGGTACATCTTTTTTACATAAACAAACAATCAGCTTTATGAAAAAGGTTACATCAAAAATTACAGCACCGGTGCTGGTGCTGGCAGCCATAGCCGTAACATCGATAGCACTTGCGGCAGACGGGGGCGTAAAAACTTTTGAATCGGCGTTTTTAAAAACGCTGCTCGAAAAATTTAAAACATTTTACAGCAAAGCCAGCCAGGACCGGGTGTATGTGCAAACCGATAAGGCCTTTTACAAACCGGGGGAAACCATTTGGTTTACGGCTTATGTACGCGATGCGGGCAGTTTTAAACCCTCGGGGAATTCGGATATAGTGCATGTTGAATTAATTACCCCAAAAGGCACCACCGAAAAGCACTATAAAATAGTTGCAAAGGCAGGCGCTGCACAGGGCGATTTTGATTTGACAGGCCACCCCGGCGGCATTTATAAAATAAAGGCCTATACCGAATGGCAGAAAAACGACACCGGCAGCTACCTGTTTGAAAAGGATATACAGGTGCAGGAAGTGGTAATGCCCCGGCTTAAAATGAAGCTGGATTTTAAAAAGAAAGCCTACGGCAAAGGCGATGAAGTGATAGCTAAACTGGAGTTAAACACCAACGCCAACCAACCGCTGGCAAATACAAAGGTGGATTTTGAAGCGCAATTGGGCGGAAGCCGCCTAACCAAAAGTGCTGTTACCACCGATGCACAGGGTAAGGCCGAGTTAAAATTTACCCTGCCTGAAAACCTGAGCACCAACGATGGCATTGTGAATGCGATGATAGATTTTGAGGGCAACACCGAGTCGGTTTCGAGGAGCATACCCATTGTGTTGAATAAACTGAGCGTAGATTTTTACCCGGAAGGTGGCGATATGGTAAACGGGGTGCAGCAACTGGTGGCTTTCAGGGCGCTGAACGAGTACGGCAAACCCGCCGATGTGGAAGGAATAGTGGTGGACGAGAACGGGGTTTTTGTTGCCAACTTCAGGAGCTACCACTACGGCATTGGCGCTTTTGAAATGACCGCCCAAAATGGAAAAACATACAAAGCGCATATTACAAAACCGGAAGGCATACCGGACGAGTTTCCGCTGCCGGAGGCATTAACCACCGGATATACCCTGCATGTTAACCGCGGGAAAAACGACCTGCAACTGGAGGTGAACAGCCGCGATAACGAGGTGCTTAGCGTAGTGGCACAAATAAGGGGCAAGGTTTATTATTCGGGCTCGTTTAATGCCCTGAAAGGGAATAACGCGCTTACCATAAACACTACTGATTTTCCTATTGGTATAACACAGGTTACTTTATTCGATGCGAAAGGGATTGCCCGCGCTGAAAGGCTTGTGTTTGTGAATAAAAACAAGCAGTTAAATATTTCAGTAAACACCGATAAACAGCAATATGCGCCCCGCAGCAAGGTACACATGACGGTACGGGTAACGGACGAAAACGGGTTACCGATGCCGGGTAATTTTTCGATGGCGGTGGTGGACGATAACGAACTTACCTTTGCCGACGACAGGCAGGGCAACATACTTGCCAAGATGCTGCTGGAGCCGGAGCTGAAAGAAAAAGTGGACGAGCCTAATTTTTATTTTGACCCCACGAAACCAAAAGCCGATGAAGCGCTTGACCTGCTGATGATGACCAGCGGCTGGCGCAGGTACACCTGGCGGCAGATAAACGATGCCGATTACCCCGTTATTACACACCGGGGCGAAAAGGCAGAACTAAGCGGTACCGTATATGATGGCTATACCAGCAAACCCATACCCAATGCACAACTAAACCTGATGCCGAACGGCAGGAACATAATGGCAGATGCCAATGGCAATTTTAAAATTTACCAATTTGATATTGCCAGTACAAACCAGCTAAAAATAAGCGCCCCCGACTACAAGCCACAGGTGCAAACCCTGTATGATTACGGCAGTAACAACAATGTGTACCTGTACAACAGCAAGTACGACCCGCGGGTATATTTTATTGATGCCGTACCGGCACAGGCAGGCGTAGCCGCCCCTATGGGCAATATGAAATTAGCCCGGGCCGAAGATGAGATAGCCGATATGCCTTTAAGAAAAAAAGCACTGAACGAACAGAAGCCCGAAATGGCAAACACAAAGGTGGAGGAACGCAAAGAAGAAGACCTGGCCGACCTTGAAGATATTGACAAGAACAGGAATAAAGATATTGTAACCGCTACCGTAGCCGACACCACTTTTATATATGGCAACACCGGAGATTTAAGGGCCAACGGCCTGATGAACTTTGAAAAAAACCTGGAGGGCAGTGCAGGCAATGCTGTGTTTTACAGGGCGAAGGAGTTTGCTAAAAAAACCTATTCGCCAACTGATACTTCAAGGAGTGATTTTGCCAGCACCGTTTACTGGAACGGCAATGTGGTAACCGATGAAAGCGGCCGCGCCAAAATTGAGTTTACCACCAACGACCTTATCTCG
>DASZPC010000640.1:0-4720 GCA_035550455.1 Chitinophagales bacterium
AACGACTTGTTTCAGCAGCTAAAAAACCGGCTGATAAAAACACTGGAAAAAGCGCTGCCAAACCGAAAACTGGTGGTAACCACTTACCTGTTGCTAACCCTTGTATTGGCCGGAATAGCCTTTGCCAGTATAGGTAAAGACCTGCTGCCACGAACCAATAACGGGCAGTTTCAAATGCGGGTAAAGCTACCCGATGGAACAAGGCTGGAACGCACCGAAGATGCCGTGAAGAAAGTATTAGCGATAGTAGACAGCACAGTTAGCGGGCATGTAGATATAACATCGGCTTATGTGGGGCTGGTGCCAAGCAGCTACGGCACCAGCAACCTGTATGCTTTTAACACCGGCACACACGAGGCTATTATACAGGTACACCTGGATGATGATTACAAGATAAACATGGATGAGTTAAAAGATGCCCTGCGAAAAAACATAGCCCATGATATACCCGACCTTCGTATCAATTTTGAGCCGGTTGACCTGACTGAAAAAATAATGAGCCAGGGGGCCAATAACCCGATTGAAGTACGTGTGGCAGGCAAGAACATGGAACAGATAGAAGGCTTTGCCGATACACTGACAGAGAAACTGAAAAAAATAAAATACCTGCGCGATGTGCAGATAGCCCAGCCCCTGCACATGCCTGTAATAAATATTAAGCTTGACCGGTTGAAGATTGCCCAACTGGGGTTGAATATTAAGGATGTTTCAAACTCGGTAACAGCGGCCACCTCATCAAGCAGGTTTGTGGAGAAGAACCTTTGGCTGGATGAACACGCCGCTTATACCTACCAGGTACAAGTACAAGTGCCCACCTACGAAATGAACTCAGTTGAAGAACTTAAAGAAATACCACTTATTAAAGGAAAGAACCGGCCTAACTTAGGCGATGTGGCAACATTTGAAATGACTACCGCCCCCGGGGAATACGACCGGGCAGGCCCCAGAAGATACCTTACCGTTGCAGCCAATGTAAACAACAAGGACCTGGGCACAGCTACCGGCGCTGTGGAACAACAGATAAAAAGTATGGGGCAACCACCACGCGGCGTGAAGGTAGAAGTAAGGGGAATGTCATCGCTGTTAAATGAAACACTTGCCGACCTGCAAAAGGGGTTATTATTTGCCATACTGGTGATACTGCTGCTGCTGGCTGCCAATTATGAATCGTTTAAACTGGCGCTAACCGTGGTAACCACTGTGCCGGCCGTAATACTTGGCTCGCTGTTGCTGTTGTTTTTAACCGGCTCTACCCTGAACCTGCAATCGTATATGGGTATGATAATGAGTACGGGGGTATCGGTAGCCAATGCAATATTAATTGTAACCAATGCCGAAAACCTGCGGTTAAGTATGAAAGATGCCCATAAAGCGGCTGTAACGAGTGCCTCGATAAGGTTAAGGCCGATATTGATGACCAGCCTGGCTATGGTGGTGGGTATGATACCGATGGCCTCGGGTATGGGCGAAGCAGGCGAGCAAACCGCGCCGCTTGGAAGGGCAGTAATTGGCGGTTTAATAGCCTCTACCCTTGCTGCTTTGTTTGTGCTGCCGCTGGTGTATGCCTGGGTGCAGGAGAATACAGATTATAAGAACAGTTCGTTAATGCCGGAATAAAAAATAACAATATATGAAAAGCCTATTGAATTTAGTTATTGCAGCCGCTTTATTGCTAAGCGCCTGCGGAAGAAATAAACCTGTTGACCTGGCGGGAGGACAAGCGCCGGCCAAACAGAATGTACAAACCGTAAAACTTGAAAAAGGCCGACTAAGCAGCGCTATAAAACTACCCGGTGAGTTGAAACCTTTTGAGAAGGTGGATATTTACCCTAAAGTAAATGGCTTTATAAAAGACATTTATGTAGACCGTGGCAGCGAAGTGCATGCAGGACAAGTACTAATGACCCTACAAGCCCCGGAACTTGACCAGCAACTACAGGCTGTACGCAGTAAACTGATTGAGGCAGAACAAACTGCTAATGCCAGCCGCGATAAATACACGCGCCTGTTGAGCGCATCGAAAACACCGGGGGCGGTTTCGGAACTTGATTTAGTAAATGCCAGGGCAAAGTTTGATGCCGACAGTGCGCTACAAAACAGCGAAGCTGCCAATGTAAGGGCCGTGCAGGCCATGGAAGACTACTTGATAGTAAAAGCGCCTTTTGACGGGGTAATAACTGAACGCAACGTGCACCCCGGCACTCTAACCGGCCCCAACTTTAAAATGGATAACAAGCCATTACTGGTATTGCAGGACAACAAAAAACTGCGCCTTGAAATTTTTATACCCGAAGGATATGCCGACAAACTGGATATGCAGAACAACCTGAATTTTTGGAGCGATGCTATGCCGGGAAAAACTTTTACCGCACGAATAAGCCGTTCTTCCAACTCTTTATATGACGACTACAGGTCGGAAGCGGTGGAAGCTGATGTAGATAATGCAGCCAACTATTTCAAGCCGGGAATGTATGTAGAGACGAGCCTGAAAGTAAAATCAGACGAGGATTCGTATTTAGTGCCATCATCAGCAATTGTTGAGTCGACCGAAAAGAAATATGTAATAGCCCTGCTGAATGGAAAAACTCGGTTTATAGACATAAAGGATGGTGTAAGCAGCGGCGGAAGTACAGAGGTGTTTGGCGATTTTAAGCCCGGCGAAACCATTATTAAAAACCCTGACCCGGAGATACCTGAGAATGCCTCCCTGCACCAGTAGCGCAACAGAAAGCAATGCACAAGTTATGGATTGTATAGGGTAGTAAAATGTGGAAAAAAGGCAGCGTTTTTTTCGGAAATCAAATAATTTATTCTACTTTAGAGCCATAAAGTATTGGAAAACCCATGATAAGATACTTTGCTAAAGGGAAAGGTAAAATGTTCAAAGCAATAGCTTTGGTGGGTGTGTATTGCCTGCATTTTATTTTCTTTCAGGCAGTAATGACTTCCCCTGACCAGGACTTTAGCACAAGTTTAAAACCGCTTTTGGTTTATGGGCAAAAAACCAATAATCTGCCTAACCCTACCTCATCGCACGCGGCTAATTCTTACTATCAGTTATTATTAAAACAGGGCAACCCCGATTTAAAATCGGTGAATAACATCCCTTCGGTAACTGCTGTTGCCACCAAACTTGTATTACCCCTTCTGACTATTGAATCTACTATAAAGGGCTACCTTGAATTTATGCCGGTACATGTGCCGGATTCCGCCTTCAGGCTATACTCGCTGCTGAAGGTATTTCTTATTTAATTTATTGGTAAGGGCGGTAGTGCATACTATCGTTCAAAAGCTTTTAGCTATTGCTTTAAGGGCTTTTTGTTTTTGTATATCCTATTATGAGAGAAATTAAACACACATACATATATACCCCCTTGCAGGTAGGCCGTGCCAACAGTGCCGTTGCCCTGGCATGGCATGATAGTTATGTGCATAGAAGTTTTTTATGGGTGTTCATGGGTGAACAGAGCAATAGGGGCGGGGAATTGTCAGCATCTCCGCTTCCTGTTGTTTCCCCTTCTGCCCCTCAATTTTTTATGGGTTGTTCATGGGTGAACAAAGCAATGAGGGCGGGGCTTATGGCCTTCGCCCTTCATTGTTTTTTACTTGTGGCTGCCTTAAGTTTTTATGGGTTGTTCATGGGTGAACAGACAATAGGGGCAATGGGTAAAACCATTGCTTCCTGTTGTTCCATAGCCTTTGGCGCCTTAACTCTTTATGGGTTGTTCATGGGTGAACAAAGCAATGGGGGCAGGGCGTAAGCCTTTGCCCTTCATTGTTTTTCTTCCGTTTGCAGCAAAAATTTTATGGGTTGTTCATGGGTGAACAAAAGCAAAGCAGGCTACCGCAATAGCTTGCGGCGCTCCAAAAACAAGGGTATCCGAAAGGAATACCCTTTGTTTTTATAAAAGAGGTTATTTAAGCGGTTCGCTTTGAAGTTTAAAGCTACGCTCCTTACCATTGAAGGGAGAATTAACCAGTTTATCGTTCTTATCAAGCAGTTCCAGTTTAACCTTAGACTCGCCCATTGGCAGGCCTTCTATAATGTATGGTTCCCATTTGGTAAGTATAAAAGGAGTACCATTAATAGTGGCCCTTACTTTGTAGCCCTTGGGCGAAAGCTGGCAGTTAACCAAATAAAAATCAAGCATTACTTTGCCTGTTTCGGCGGGGCCGCTGTATTCGCCTTTAGGGCGGCTTAAAAATACATGCGGGGCTTTTTCGTTAAAGTTATCTTTAGCCTCTTTACCCACATTAAATTCGGCCAATACATAAGCACCTTTATGTTTGATGCTTTCGTGGTAAGAGCGTGAAAGGAAAGCCAGTAAAACGTGGTGGCCGGGACTTAGCTTATCAGTAATTTCGGGTTTGTAGGATGCCATATAAGGGCCATCGTCCATTATAAAATGTATATGCTGGCCTTTGGCCGAGTTGGCACACATTTTTTGAGAAGCATCGGGGGTTTGTGAGCCAAGCTGGTAGTTTTTCACCTCGAAGTTAAAGGTATTATCGCCTTCGTTTAGCATAGCTCCGTTAGCAGGCGATTTAAGGCTAAGCTGAGCATCGGGGAAATCAGGCGAGCCTTTCATTTCATATACTTTGAGGCCGTTCTTTTCGTAAAGGGGCTTTTCAGTTTGGAAAGAGAAACCGGCTATTCCCAGCCCGGCAGCAACAGCTATAGTAAATAAGATTTTAGCTTTCATAACACAGGTATTTAGAA
>DASZPC010000641.1:0-4200 GCA_035550455.1 Chitinophagales bacterium
CCGCTGCTTAAAAACGATGTTGCGATATGCGATGTGCGGCTTTCGATTTGCGAAGTAATTATAGCACGTCCGGTTACATCGGTTAGTTGTAAAGTGCCGCCAATGGCTGTGTTGTCAACTTCTACGGTTACTGCATCTTTAGCGGGGTTGGGGTAAATCCTCACCCCCAGCCCCTCTCCGGGGGAGAGAGGAGTAATGCCGGTAGTGGTGGTAATAGTATTGGTAGTGGTATTGGTAACCACAGGGCTGTTAAAGTCGAAGTAGATGTAAGCGGTGTTATTAATGGTAGTGCCCACCGGTAAGTTATTTTTCAGCTTAATTTTATACTGCACATAGCCGTGGCTGTTAGGCTCATCGGCAGTGCTATCGGGTAAATTGATGTTGGGAAAATCAAACTGAACGATGTTGCCTGTAATTTGAGTCAGGTTTTTATGGCTGTAAGCAAGTAGCTGGAAGGTGGAAGGGTCTAAATGGCTATCCAGTGTATCAGCAACAAGAATATTTAAGGCAGGCGCAGTGCCTGTGTTTTGGAAACGAACGGTATAAGTAAGCCAGGGTTGAGCTGTATTTATAGTATCCGATGGATAAACTTCTTTCTCGTTCGGGTCTTCGGAGTTTACAATGGTAAGGCAGTAAGCAGCGCTATTGTTGCTGGTGTTGTAATCGGCGGCGGTGGGTGTAAGGCTTACATTAATGCATACCTGCGCCCCTGTATTACTTAAACTATCTACCCTTAGTTGTACATTAAAAGAGTTGTATATATCCAGGCTGCCAAAATCGGGAATGTTCCAGGTAAGGGTGTTGCCATTCACAGTAGTTGGGGTTAACGAACCACCAGCGGGGCCGGTGTAAGTAACCGGTCCGGTATAAGTAAGGCTTACTGTGCCGCTAATGCCGGTGGCGCAGTGTGCGCCGTAAAGCTGCGATAAATCTCCGGCAATGGTATTTATGATAATGGTATTGTTGGGGCGCGGAATGGTATAATTATTCAGTATGCTATGCACGCCTATATCAAAGCCCTGGGTGCGGCACTTAAAAGCAAAGTTGTTGCTATAACTCAGCGAATCGGCGGCGGAAATAGTGGTATTCAAATAACCGCTATCGGGACAGTTTAAAGTAAAAGGCAAAATGGTGGTATCAACCTGCAAGGTATAGTTGCCGTAAGCAGCCTGGAAAGAATAGAAACCTTCGGTACCGCTATAAGCCTGTTGTTGCAAGGTTCCGTTTTGATACAACATGGTTTTTACGTAGCCGGAGCCCGCATCCACATTATCGAAACTGCAATTACTGTTTTGGTCGTAATAGCACTGGCCGCTAATGTTCCAAAAAGTGGAACAACCGGTGGGGTTGTAAATGCCGCATAGCGGCAGTGTATTTAAAGCGGGTGTGCTATATGTTACCATTCCATAATCGGGCAGGCAGGTAACCCCTGTACCGGTAAAAGCACAATTAACAATACGCTTTAACTGGGGCAGGCAGGTAATATTAGCATTGTTAGATACATCGAACCATTCCAGGCTATCGGGCAATACAGGCAGGGCGCTCAGCAGGTTGTTATCGGCCCGTAAATCAGTAAGCCCGGCGGGTAATGTTGGCAAAGTACTTATCTGGTTGCTGCCGCAAATAAGGCTTTGCAAAGCCAAAGGCAGCGCAGGTAAAGCAGCAACTGTATTGTTATCGCACCTAATATAATTTAAGCCAGCAGGGAGTGCCGGTATAGTGCTTATGTGGTTGTTATTACAGCTAAGGGTATTAAGTGCAGCAGGCAAGGCCGGTAAGGCGCTTAGGTTATTAAGGCCGCAAAACAGGGTTTGCAAACTGGCTGGCAGTGCCGGCAGCACACTTAAATGGTTGCTGTCGCAATCCAGTTCGGTAATGCCTTGTGGCAGGGTGGGTATGCTGCTAAGATTGTTGTAGTTGGCGTTTAAATCTTCCATGGCCGCCGGTATGTTTGGCAGGCTTGTTAATGCATTATAGGAGCAGTTAAGTATAGAAAGGCCGGCGGGCAGGCTGGGCAGGCTGGTAAGCCGGTTGTTATCGCAGTCAATCTGCATAAGCGATGAAGGAAGGGTAGGCAGCGAGGTAAGGCCATTGTATGCGCATGTAATGGTATTTACGGAGTTGGGCAGGGTAGGCAGCCCCCCGGTTAGGGGGTTGTAACTACAGTTTATCTCGAGCAGCGAAGAAGGCAATACCGGGAGGCTTGATAAGTTGTTTTCGAGGCAATTAAGCGTTTTTAAATTAGGCGGCAGGGCCGGGATAGTGTACAGCGAGTCATCGCCGCAAAACAGGTAATCGAGATTCCTGAAATACTGTACCCCTGAAAGGTTTCTTATTGGCACTGAACTGCAATTAAGCGTGGAGGCGGTTTGTACTGCACTACAGGTAGTATCTAACTGGTTGCCGCTTATACAGCCAGCAAAGCCGTTGTTTTGCAGCCAGGTTACAAAAGCAGCATCGGGTATAGTTACATATTGTGCATTCAGGCCGGCGAAACTTAAAAAACTAATAAGGGCCACGCAAAGCGCAGCACGCAGGTGTATAATCATTTTCATGGGCCAGTCTGTTTTAGGGCAAGTTACGGTTTATATTATCGCAGTTATAGTTGCAGGCAATAAAAGGCTGTTATGACTTGATAAGTGCAGCGTTTGGGCAATAAGTGAGACTGTTTGCTGTTTTTTGTTTGGCTTTAGGCTGTGGGCTGTGAGTTTTGGGCGAAACCGATTTACTGGTTTACGGCTAACCGGTTAACGGATTATAAAGGCAGGTGGGCTTTGTATTGGGCTACCGCCTGTGCGTAACGGCCTATGTTAATGCCCGAAGTGGAATAAAGGGTGAAAATTTTTATTTCCCTTTTTTGGTAAGTAAATTTTCCGGTAACGGGCGGTTTTGTGCCGGTGGTTTCAAAAGGGATATGGTGTTCGGCCAGGTGCTGGTAAAAAACGCTGTGCGCACTTACCGGCCCCGAACTGCCGGTTAAAATGATGGTGTGTATGCCGGGGTTTTGTTTCAGCAGTTTAAGGATGTCCATTTTTTCAATAACTATTAAGTCGCTGTCTTTCGAACTGGTGGCTATTTTACGCTGGCATTTATAAATGGTATCGGAAATGGCAATGCCTTTTTGATGGCAAAGCAGCAGGCGCTCTTTGGTGGCTTCCTCGCCGGTGATATGCTTAAAAGGGTGCGCGTAAATTTCGGACAACATGCGCCAAAAAAAATTAGCCCGACCGGGATAGAACGAATTGAAGCGCCAGTTTTTTTGATGGGTGGGGAAGGAGCCCAGCACCAAACATTTAGCGCCTTTGGGTATAAAGTTGCCAAAGGGGTGGGTTTCCACCAGGGTGGGTGTGCCTGTTTTTGCCATACCCAAATATAGCAAGCCTGTGCCGCTTAAAAGCTGATAAGGCTGCGCAGAAAGGCGTATTTGCTGGCCAGGAATATTAAGAACAGTATGATAAAGCCCAGGCCTATAAGCCATTCCACTATTACCCATTTAAAAGCGCCATCGCCAAAATTAAAATAGGTAACGGGCAGGCGGGGGTCGAAAAAGGCCATAAAACTGAACCATATACAGCGGGCATAATCGCGCCAGAAATTTACAGACGGGTACACCTGTAAGGTTTTAAAATCGGTTAGGTCGCTTTTCTTTTTGTTATAAACAGCGTTCATAAATTCAATTATTTCTTCTTTATACCACCGGTAGTAAATGAAACTGAAAATTAGTATAAAGCCAGCCACCCAGGTAAAAAAGCGGCCCTCGCCATCGTAGCCCTGGCGCACTGTAATTTCAAGCACCCCGCCCAATAAATAATTTGCCACCGATGCGGCACAGCTTTGCGTGGCACAGTGGTTGGTAATTGCCCAGTGGTTAAAGTGGAGCATCCACATATCGTGCTGGTGCTGAAAGCGCGATTTGAGCGCTACGGCCAGGGAATTATTGTTTTGGAATTTGAAGTTACAATAGTCAATTATCTGGTTGTAAAAGTTTTCGTTGAGCATAACAAATTCATCATCGGCGTAATTCATGGCACGCGGGTGGATGTCGAGTTTTTCGAGGTTAGTGCCCATTTTGTAGGCCTCAGGCGCAAAAGTGCCAAAGCGGGTAAACATATTAGTGCCTTCGTTAGGAAAGTACACAAACTCCAGCCCCTGCGGGCCGGTATAGTTTTTACTGTAGGTAAAGCTGCAACCGGTTACATC
>DASZPC010000642.1:0-3403 GCA_035550455.1 Chitinophagales bacterium
ACAGCCGAAGAAATTGCGGTTGAATCGAAAAAAGTAAATGATTTTTTAGACCGGAAATATGATGAGCAGATTGCCCGCCACCCGGAAGAAGCATCGAGCCTGGGCTTAAAAACGGGTTACGATAGCTGGGATGACCGCAGCGATGAGGCCGATGAAAAGGAACTGGCAATATTTAAAGCAAGTATTGATACATTGAAAAGCGCTTTTAACCTTGATGCCCTCGACGCCCAAACAAGGTTAAGTGTGCAAATGATAGAGGAAGATTTAAAGCGGTACGAAGAAGGCGAGAAGTGGAGGCATTATGGTTACGAACTTTCGCAGATGGGTGGTATTAATAATGATATACCTGCCTTTTTGATAAACGTACACAAGGTAGATTCGTTAAGCGATGCGCTGGCTTACTTATCGCGCCTAAAAAAGCTGGATAATGTTTTCGGCCAAACCATTACGAACCTTAAAAAGAGCGAGGCTATTGGGGTTATGCCCCCATACTTCACTTTCAGTTATGTTACCAGCGATTTAAAGAGCTTTATTGACGGTTGTGATAAAAAAGATGCATCGAACCTGTTGCTGAGCGATTTTTCGAGTAAGGTTGATAAGTTGGATATTGATAAGGCAGTGAAGGACAGCCTTGAAAACGAGGCTGCTGAAGTTATAAAAACCACAGTAAAATCATCGTACCAAAAGTTGTTAGACTACTGGCTGGCACTTGCGCCAAAAGCAGAAAAGAACGGTAGTAAAGGCGCCTGGAACCTGCCCAATGGCGATGCTTATTACGCGTACTGCCTTGAATGGAATACCACCACCACTAAAACACCAGAAGAAATATACCAGATTGGCCTGAGCGAGGTAGCCCGCATACAAGCAGAGATGCACGCTATTATGAAGCAGGTTAATTTTAAAAGCGATTCGCTACAGGACTTCTTCCATTTTGTGCTAACTGATAAGCAGTTTAAATATAGTAATGATGACAAAGGGCGGGCTGAATTGCTGGCAGATGCCAATGGTTATATTGACAGTATGCGGGTTAAATTGCCTGATTTATTTGCCACCCAGCCGAAAGCGCAATTAGTGGTAAAGCAGGTTGAGAAATTCCGCGAAAAAAGTGTTGCCGGCGCATTTTATGAAGACCCCGCCGAGGATGGTTCGCGCCCGGGCAGGTATTATGTAAATACGTATAATATGGACGATGAGCCTAAGTATCAAATGGAGGCTTTAACCTATCATGAGGCAATACCCGGCCACCACATGCAAATATCTATTGCGCAGGAGTTGAAAGGCATTGCCAAATTCAGGAAACACGAATTTTTTACAGCCTATGTGGAGGGCTGGGCTTTGTATGCTGAGCAATTAGGGAAAGAAGTGGGTAAATACCAGGACCCGTATTCGGATTTTGGCAGGCTTTCAATGGAATTATTCCGTGCTGCCAGGCTGGTGGTTGACGTAGGTATTCATAATAAACACTGGACCCGCGAACAGGCGATTGATTATTTTGAAAAGAACACCGCCAACGCTAAAGGCGACATACGCAATGAAATTGAACGCTATTTTATTTGGCCCGGACAGGCAACCGGTTACAAAATTGGTATGCTGAAAATACTGGAGCTGCGCGAAAAGGCTAAAAAGGAATTGGGCGGTAAGTTTGATATAAGGCAGTTTCATGATGTGGTGCTTACCAATGGCGCCGTATCGTTAACCACACTGGAAGATTTAGTTAACCAATGGATAGCTGAGAAAAAGAAAGGCTAAATTGCTTTTTGTTTAGAATGGAAGTTGAAATTAACGAATTGAATAATACCCGGTGGTACAGAATGCTGTCGGGTATTATTATTGCCTTAACTATTCTGTTTACCTGGAAGTTGTGGGGCGCTGACAGGCTTGCCCCAACTGCCCCTTTATTCGGTATTCAATCGTACAGTTATGGCTTATGGGGCAACATGCTGCGTATTGGGATAATAATATCGGCACTCATGTTCGCCTTTGGGCTGCGGTTGTTTGAGTGGGTATTGCTGGCCTTGCTGGCTTTAGGCTTTGCCGATGACTTAAACCGTTTGCGGCCAGATTTTTACCAGTATTTTATTATCGTTGGTTTTTGGGGCATGGGCGGCACACTGCGCAATACACGACTGCTTAACGCCCTGCGCATTATGCAGGCAGGGATTTATATATGGGCTGGCTTGCAAAAACTGAACCCTTCGTTTTGGAAACTGGCCCCGTCTTTCTTTTTTAATGCCTCGGTTTTTAACGGAATGCCACATACTGCAGTGCACTTGGTAATGGTAATGCCTTTGCTTGAAATAGCTATAGGGCTATGTTTTATAAGCGGCTGGTTTTTACGCCCGGCGGTAGTAGCCGCTATTGTTTTACATATTTTGATTGTTATCGACCTTGCTTTAATACACTGGAATGTCAGCATGATGCTGTATAATGTGTTTTTGGCAGCGGGTAATTTTTTGCTTTTCAATAAAACTGAATACGGTTTTTTCAGTGATAAGATATTGAAGGGGTTTATACCAAAAGTTGCTTTTATGCTGTTTGTTTTTATGCCTATGTTTAACCTGTTTCACGTATGGCCTCATTATATGAGTGCTGGCATGTACAGCTTTCGAACCCGGTTTGGATGTGTAACCGTTGATGAGGACTTAAAAAAGAAATTGCCTCCAGAAGCATTAAACGAAATTACAGTTTCGCCGCGTGGGCAGTTTTTGGTTTTTAATACCTGGCTTTACAACGAAACAGGGTGTATTCCCAATCCGCAAAGCTTTGTTTATAACAAGATGTACCTGCAACTTAAACAGAGATATGCCGCCAGCGATAGCGTGCGGTTAATTGTTTACCCCTGACAGGCTCTGTTAAACGCAGTCCCTGTTAACATTAAATTAATATTACAAGGTTAATCTTGCAGCAATTGGTAATTAACCCTATAACCCTTAAAACCACGGCATGAAAAAGACCTTTACCCTTCTATCTGTTATTTCGGCAACGCTTTTCAATTTTGCTTTTGGGCAAACAAGCATTTACAAGCAAAACTTTGATGCAGCCACAACTTTCCCAACAGGATGGAATGCTACTGCCAGCAGTTGGTATGTTGATTCAACCAATAATTCAACGGGCTACACCGGCGCCAGCGGGGTTAATAATGTGGTTATTGAAAACAAATCGGCCACCTCGGGTTTCGATACTTTATATTCCAGCAGTGTTTCTACTGTTGGCTATAGCGATATTTCAGTTATTTGGGCTGCCCGCAATACAAACCATTTTTCAGACTCAGGTAGTGCTATAATAGGTTTTTACTGGAGCACCGATGGCGGTGCAACATGGAATAATATTGCTTACACCGAGAATGCTACCAACAGTACCTGGGCGATCGATAACAATGCCACACCTATAGCATTGCCCGCAG
>DASZPC010000643.1:0-7317 GCA_035550455.1 Chitinophagales bacterium
AATCTGAAAGAAACCGAATGCTTATGGCGAATACCCTGTTTATTGGCAAAAACCTGATACAGCTCGATTCTATTGATTCTACTAACAACTTTGCCAAGGATTTGTTGGCAAAATCTGCGCCAATTGAGGGTACAGCCATACTGGCAGCAGCACAATTTGCGGGGCGGGGCCAAATGGGGAATACCTGGCAATCGGAGCCGGGACAAAACCTTACCACCAGTTTTATTTTGCGCCCCGGGTTTTTAGAGGCCGATAAACAGTTTTTTTTAAACATGGCCATAGCCCTGGCCGTTAAGGATTTTTGTGAATACATTCTGAGTGATGAGATAAAAATTAAATGGCCCAACGATATTTACCACCACAACAAAAAGCTAAGTGGTATTTTAATTGAAAACACCATACAGGGCAGTAAAATTTCGGCATCGGTGGCAGGTATAGGCATTAATGTAAACCAGGAAGAATTTGACCCCGCTTTGCCTAACCCGGTTTCGTTAAAAACCATTGCAGGCAGAGCATTTAATGTGCGGGCATTGTTTGATGAGTTTTGCCCCTTTTTAGAAAAATACTACCTGCAGTTAAAACAAATGCATTTTAACTTTTTAGATAAGGCCTATACCGAAGCCCTGTACCGCTACCAACAAACCCACGAGTTTAAAAAAGGCGAACAGGTTTTTAAGGGCGAAATTAACGGGGTAAGCAAAGAGGGCAAGCTGATAATACACAGTGGCAACAAAGAATTAAGGTTCGGCTTTAAGGAAGTGGAGTTTCTTATTTAAACTGGCGCCCGCAGGGAATAAAGAATTACATTGGGTTCGTTTTTATCAGCCCAATTTTGGTTAAGTATAAACCCATGCTTTTGCAGTAATTTTATAGAGCGTTCATTCTCTTTATGAACCACCGCCTCTATCATTTCCAGCATCAATACATTAAAACCATAATCAATTACACGGGCTGTGCCTTCGGCCATTAAGCCCCTACCAAAAAAATCGGGGTGCATTTCATAGCCTAATTCACACACTGTATTGTTATGTGTAAAATTCCAAAGGCAAATGGTGCCAATTAAACCGGGTTGCGTTTTTAATTCCACCGCCCAAAAAGGCCCTTTATTTTCGGCAACATTTTTGTTTAGCCTTTCAATAGTTTTTATAGCATCATCCATAGTTGGGGTAGCGGGCCGGTTAACATACCTGTTAACCCTGGGGTTTGAACGCAGCCTGAACATGGCTTCTACATCAGTAATCAACAACGGGCGCAGGAGCAGGCGTTCGGTTTCAAGTTCAGGGAAAGGGGTAAGGTTGAGGTTGGGCATAAATTTTTAACTGTGTAAATATATGCACTACGGCGGGTTTATTGGCGCTACTTTGTACAGCAGCTACGTATCTATTGGTAATTATTATTTTTATAGCCGGATGGAAAAAACTAAAACGGCCCTGGTATTAGGGGCCACAGGTTTAACCGGCCGGCAATGCCTTGATTTATTGCTTGAATCGGAGCAATACGCAAAGGTAATTGCGCTGGTACGAACCGCCCCCGAACTGCAAAACGATAAACTGCAAAGCCTTGTAGTTGACTTTAACCGGCTGGATGATTATGCCAGCCAAATAGCCGCCGATGATATATACTGCTGTATTGGCACTACCATAGGCAAGGCCGGCAGCCAGGGAGCCTTTAGGCATGTTGATTTTGAAATACCGTTAAAGGTAGCCGAAATAGCCAAAGCCAACGGGGCTACAAAATTCATACTGGTATCATCGGTTGGCGCCGATTCGCGCTCGCTGGTGTTTTACAGCCGGGTTAAAGGCGAACTGGAAAGCGCCCTTAAAAAATTAAAATATCCTTCTTTGCTTATATTTCGCCCGTCGATTTTGCTGGGCAACCGGAAAGAAAAAAGGGCGGGCGAGGCCATTGGGCGTTATGTGGCCCAAAAAATGCCTTTTATATTTAGCGGCGCCCTGCGTAAATACAGGGGCACACCTGTAAACCTGCTGGCACAGGCCATGCTGGCCGAAGCAACCGAACCGGCGCAAGGAACAAGGGTGATTGAAAACGATGAAATTTTTACCATAGCCGGGAACCAGTAATGAGAATAAGGGCTGCTTTGATAGCTACATTTTTTTTGTGGGCAGGTGTTTTGTGCGCTCAAAACGCCAAAAAAAGTATTATTAACGTAAAGCAGCGCCTGCTGCAACGCAAGCCTGATGAAATGCATGAAAAGGTGGATTCCTTCCACACCCTGCACCTGATGATAGGCGGCAATGTTTACCAAACTGAAGAGCATATTTACGACGCCTACAACACCACTACCAGCCGTTATGATTTTAGTAAAGAGTTGCATTATGTGCAGCCTATACTTAACCTGGGCGATGTTACTATTGTAAACCTACGCACCTCGTTTGCCGGTAACATGGCCAGCGGGTTTTCATCGCCCGATGAGTTTGCCCTTGCCTTAAAATATGCCGGTATTACTGCCATAATGCACGCTAATCAGCAAACCGCCAATATTAACAAAGCCACACTGCAACGTACCCGTAAAGTGCTGAACGATTACGATATGTACCATACCGGCGCCTTTGCCGATAAAATGGAGCGCATGGGCAACTACCCGCTTATTATTAATAAGAAGGGGTTTAAAATTGCGGTGCTTAATTATACCTACCTGCCCAGCAGGCCACAGGCCTCGAGAGAGTTTTTTATTAACGAAGTGGACAAAACATATATTGACCAGGACATGCGCATGGCGCTGATTAATAAGCCCGACTTTATTATCGTATATTTTAACTGGGGCAGCGATGAGCAGGAAATACCCAATTATATACAGCAGGAGTTAGCCCAGTACGTGTTTACCAAGGGGGCCAATTTAGTGGTGGGCACCTGCCCCAACCGGCCTATGCGGTTAGACTATACCAATTTTATATATAACAGCAAGCCCAGCGAAGGTATTATAGCTTACTCTATGGGCAACCTTATTGCCAGCAACGAAGAAATAAGGAACCGCAACGGCTATTTAATAGATATGCAGCTAAAGAAAAACCGCTTTAGCGGCGAGACCCAAATTGACGACTGGGGCGTTATACCTGTTTATACTTACTACGATACAATAACCACGCCCGGCAAAACCGATGTGTATTCGCTGCCGTGCTGGGCCGTTGAAAGCGGCGATATTTTTAAAAACATACCCTATATAGAAAAACGGCGTGTGGTAAACGGCGCTTATGAGGTACGCAAAATGCTGGGTTCAACAGCCGATGAGATACAGTACAATATGAACGAGCAGATTGTAAATAATGTAACGGAGGCCATTCATATCACCAACGCCTCTATTAATAACAAATTCAGCCAGGCTAAACCTATTGATATTCCGCCGAGCCCACCACCGGTATCGGCAAGCCTTATACCGGGTACTTACAACACGGCCTCGCTGGCAAAAGTACGGGCACAAACCGAAAGCGATTTACAGACGGCTAATGAAGCTAAACGCGGCAAAGGCGGCAAGCTTGAAAACCCCGATATTTTTGAGGCCGGAAAAAGTTCAACTGAAACCGATACGGCCACTGCCCCGGTTGCCGAAAACAAAAACACAAAAGACAGCACGGCTAAGCCCGCTAACATACAGGCTGCGAAAACCGATGTGGCGCAAAACAAAAAACCTGCACCCGAGAGTACAGTTAAAACGAATGGTGCAGCAAACCGCAGCACCCCTGCAAACCCGGTAAAAGAAAGCAACCAGGCGGCCCCCAAAGAACCCGCTACTGATAATAGTACAAACGCCAAAGAAAACCCTTATGAAGCCGCAAGGCGTATTTGGGACGGCATTGACAACAACAGCACCGCTACTGCCGATACCCACACACAGCCAGTTCCGGAAGTGGTTAATGAATCAGACACGTTTTACAGGATTCAGTTTTATGCACTTAAAACATACCTGCCTATTGACACCAATTATTACACCCACTTAAAGGGGTACGAGGTAGTAGAGGAAAACGGCTACTATAAGTACCTGCTGGGCATGTACCACAACTATGAGGAGTGCTATAAGTACTGGAAAAGCCAGATACAGCCACGTTATAAAGAGAGCTTTATTGTAAAGTATATTCATGGTAAAAGGGCGTTAAAATGAACCTGGCTATTGATATAGGCAACACCAATGTAAAGGCCGGCTTATTTGTAAAAGAGGAGCTGCGCGAGGTGGTTAACGGGACAGCAGATATTGAAAGATTGTTAAATGAGCAGAAAATAAAGCATTGCATTATTTCAAAAACGGGGGCGGGTTACGAGGTGGAAGCCCTGCTTGAAAACCACAAAACACATACACTTACCCTTTCGCACCAGTTAAAGCTACCTATAAAGATTTTGTACAAAACCCCTGAAACGCTGGGGCCTGACCGCATAGCCGCCAGTGTAGCCGCCAAAGCACAGTTTGGCGGCGAGCCTGTTTTAAAAATTGATTTTGGCACCTGTATAACCTTTGATTTTATAACCAAAGAAAACGAATATACCGGCGGGGCTATTTCGCCGGGCATGATGATGCGCTTTAAAGCCCTGCATAATTATACCAGCAAACTACCGCTTATTGACCCCATGCAGTTCAAAAATTTTGAGTTAACCGGCACCGATACGGCCACTTCCATTTTAAGCGGAGTGGTAAATGGCATAAAAGCCGAAGTGGAAGGGATAATAAAAGAATACGAACAGCGTTTTGGCAGTTTGAAAATAGTAGCCACCGGGGGCGATGCGGGCTTTTTTGTTACTCTGCTCAAAAGTGAGATATTTGCCCGCCCTTACCTGGTGCTGGAAGGGTTGAATTTAATTTTGAAGTATAACATATAAAGGCCTTAGTGAAAATATACCCCATAAAACTGCGCAACATCCTGGCATTTACAGGCTTATTACTGGCATTAATGCAGGCCGTGGATGTTACTGCACAGGCAGAATCGCCATACTCGCGGTTTGGGCTGGGCACTTTGCGTTCGCCGGTTTTTTCATCAAACCAGGCTATGGGGTTTTTGGCTGCGCCTTATGCAAGTGCCATTAACATAAACAGCGCCAACCCGGCCTCGTATGCCTCGCTTACCCGTACCACCCTTGAAATCGGGACTTTGATTGATGGAAGGGCCATTAATACCGGCGATTCGGTTTATAAAGCCGGGGCTGGCGGCGTTAGCCATTTTGCCATTGCTTTTGTGCCAAACCCCAAGCACAATAACTGGGCTATTACTTTAGGTTTATCGCCATACAGCAACGTTGACTATAATTTTATTCAAAATTTTGACGATAGTATTAACGGGCAGTATTCGCAGGCATATAAAGGCAGCGGCTCGCTTTACCAGGTATTTGCCGGTGGGGCTTATAAGGTTAACGGCTTTTCGATAGGGGCTAACCTGGGGTATTTATTCGGCAAACTGGAATACCAGAAAATAATAGCCCTGCCCGATTCATTGTACGGGCTTAGCACGCGTAACATCAATAACGTTAATGTAAACGGTTTTAACTATACCGTTGGGGTTCAGTACCAAAAGCTGTTATACCATAACCACGACGAGCAGGACAACCGCCACGACATAAACATGTATATAGGCGCATACGGCTCGGGGGGTATAAAACTGCGCACCAAATCATCTAACTATTGGGACCGTTTTTATTATGACACATATAACGCCCTACAGGTGTTAGATACCCTTGAGTCAACTTTTAATGTAAAGGGCAAAATAAACCTGCCTTTTAATATTGGAGCAGGAATGATGTTTGGCAACGAAACTTTTTGGCTGGCGGGCTTTGATTTTAAATATGCCAACTGGAGCAGCTACACCACGCCGCTTGACAACGGCGGGCTAAACGACAGCTGGCAGTTATCGTTCGGGGCGCAAATTACACCTAAACTGGGCGATAAGGGCTACCTGAACAACATGCAATACCGCTTTGGCGGGTATTATGGCCAAAGCGAAATTTTATTTAACGGCCACAGCTTTACGCAGGGTGGGGCCACTATTGGTTTCGGGCTACCGTTTAAAAATATTGCCCACCTTAATTTAACCGGCGATTTTGGCTCGCTGAGTACCCCCGACAGAAATATTATCCGCGAAAGCTACTACCGGTTTACCATTGGTTTGGTGCTGAACGATATTTGGTTTATCAAGCAAAAATTTGATTAAGCCATGATTGCTGCCGGGGCTTTTGGGTTAGCACAAAACCGGGGCCCGGTTAGTGGCAGGTTCGGCAAAGTTTATTTTATCCTGTTTTTCCCTTTTTTACTTTTTTCGTGCAAAGGCGACCTTGATAAAGCCAAGCAGATTATTGCCCGCGCCAATGTAAATATTGAAACCGGCAAGCAGGTTGAAATCAACTATTCAGACAATGGCATTGTAAGAATAAAGGCAACCGCACCTACCGCCACCAGGTTTAATAAAGAGAAGCCCTACCTGGAATTCAGCGATGGCATTAAAATACTTTTTTACAACAGCAGCCACCAGGTTGAAAGCACCCTTACCGCCAAATATGCCACTGCTTACGAAAACAGCCACGCTATGACTGCCCGCGACAGTGTGGTGGTAGTTAACAATAAAGGGGAAGTTTTAAATACCGATGAGTTGATTTGGGACGAGGACAAAAAGATTATTTATTCCAACTCGTTTGTAAAGATTACCACTGCCGATGAAATAATATATGGCAATGGTATGACGGCCAATGAGAATTTTACCGATTACGTTATTAAGCATATAACCGGCACCATAAAAGTTAAAACCAGCGATTTGTAGTGTGTTTTAACAATAAACCAGCCATTGCCATTTCCCCTTTATAATTTACTTAACCCCGGCGCCAAAGCCTGCCTGTAAATTTTGGTACAATAATTTTTTTGAGGGTGGCGTTGTATTTACAGATGCATCAATAGGGATCCCACGCCAATTAGTTTGTAGCGCATTTTTTATTACTAAAAAAACCTCGAACATGAAAAAGCTGAAATTCTTAATCATGCTGTTGGCTGTTGTGCCAATGCTGATGACCGGTTGTAAAAAAAATAAGAGCGGCCAAACCTCGACTGTGAAATTCAATATAACCGATGCCCCTGCCGATTTTGACGCCTTGAATATTGATGTGCAGGGCGTACAGGTACACACGCAGGCCGATGGCTGGGTAACCCTTTCTTCATCGCTGGGCACCATTAACATTCTTAACTATGTAAATGGCAGCAGCACTTTAGTGGCGCAAGGCGATATAAGCGCCGGCACAATTGACCAGGTAAGGTTAATGCTTGGTTCGGATAATAGTGTGGTGGTAAATGGCAACAGCTTTTCGCTGGGCGCATCGGGTACGGGCCAGGCC